>CAZMYN010000020.1:0-24232 GCA_964570495.1 uncultured Acidimicrobiales bacterium
GAAACATCATCCGACACCGCAGCAATCTCCGAAGCCAACCGCTCTTCGTTCGATCGCGCCAGCTCCACTGCTTTCTCGAGATCTCGCGCAAGGTCGACGGCCGCTCGCTTTGAGTCGTCAACCCCCGAGACCGTGGCCGACAGCTCCTCAGAAATGGCGGCGATCTCGACCTTGGAATCGTCGGCATTCTCCGAAAGTGCCACCACCCGTTCGCCAACTTCTGAGAGTTCACCCAGCAGGCCCGAAAGCTCAGCACTCAGGCGGTCATCACCGTCCGCAGACAATTCGGACAGCGACGTCATCTCCGTCGACAGACCTTCGACGTTGGCCGCCAACGTCGCGAACTGGTCCCTCATGGCCTTGGTGGCATCTTCGGAATCTCTGCGCGCTGTCTCCACGTCCGTAGATAGGACTTCGGCGGTCTCCAGCGTTGCTTCCAACGCCGTCTCGACATCGTGGACCGTGCGGATCATCCGATCGGTCTTCTCTGCGGTGACCTCGGCACTTCCCTGAGCCTGCATGGCAATGAGCTTTGCTTCGTAGAGCAGGTCAAGAAGCTCGGCGGTCAGTCCATCGAACTGAGTTGACGTGGCCTGAGTCTCTCGCCGAGCTGCCGACACGTTCTGATTCGTCTTGGCCATCTGCGCAGCAAAGCCCGCCGCATCGACCTCTAGCTTCTCTAGCCGAGGCGATAGGTCGTCCCCTCGTTCTCGGATCTCGCGGAGATAGGTTTCCAGCGACTCAAGAATCGTCTCGTTTGCATCGTGGGCGCGCCGCAGCGATTGCTCGAGGCTCAGCACGCGGACATTCATCCATCGCGTGTCCTTCTTCAGCTGGTGACGCTCAAGGTCCGCCGCTACTAGGCGCTCAAGAATCGCCTCGCTCAGGGGTTCCCCTGCAATGTCTGGCCTTTGCCGGGAGGGGGTGTTGGACTCTGCCTCGTCGAGTTGAGCGTCCGTAGCCGCGCGAAACTTCGCCAGATTTTCTTCCGCCTCCCACGAAGGCCATGAATCCGCTCCATCGTCCACGAACCGATTTTTACCACGCAGTGCAGTATTTTTTCGAGTGCGGTGGACGAACGGTTCACAAAGTCTTACCGGCTCAATCGTCGTACTCCCAGACCGTGGCAAACGAGGGGACTTTGGGGCTCGGTCGACGCGGCGGCTACCGTCGATATCCGTGGGACACACGAATAGTTTCGGACAGCCGATAGGCGATGATCTTGGACGGTGGACCGCGCCCTCATTGCCCGAACACACCGACCTTCTCGGCACACACGTGCGCCTCGAACCACTCCAACGCTCACGTCACGCCATCCCGATCTTTCACACCTTCAACCAGACAAGCGCCGAGCACTGGACGTACATGCCGCTTGGACCTTTCCGAGACGCTGCAGAGTTGGGCCAAGTAATCGACGCGATGAACAAAGCTCCCGACACGTTCCCGTACGCCGTCTTGGTCGCCAACGAGGTGCATGGACTTCTGTCTTATCTGCGAGCTCAACCCGATGTCGGTGTGATCGAAATCGGCTGGATCATCTTCTCGTCCCAACTCCAGCAAACAACAGCAACGACGGAGACCATTTTCCTTCTTCTCGACCGTGCCTTCTCGACGGGCTATCGACGTGTCGAGTGGAAGTGCGACGCATTGAATGCAGCTTCGCGAGCCGCCGCAGAGCGTCTCGGCTTCGTCTACGAAGGCACATTTCGACAAGCGACCCACTACAAGGGACGCAACCGCGATACCGCGTGGTTTGCCATGACCGACCACGACTGGGACCTCAACGGTCGCCGTCTCCGCAATTGGCTGAGCCCGGTCAACTTCGACGATGCCGGAATACAACGTCAACGCCTCGGCGACATGGCCTAACTGCCGATAGCACTAGCAACGATGAAACGGCTTACTCCCACAACCCAGCACTACCAATGGGGTTCGCGAACCCTGCTGACTCAGCTGCGCGGTGCGCCCGAGAGCGAAGAGCCAGAGGCCGAACTCTGGTACGGGGCCCACCCCGACGCCCCATCGACGCTCATGGATGGCTCAACACTTCTCGACCAGATAATTGCCGATCCGGTCGCACGACTCGGTGAAGGAATCGTCAGTCAATTCGGCCATGGACTTCCGTTCCTCGTAAAGCTGCTCGCGGCGGAATCGCCGCTCAGTATCCAGATACACCCGACCGCAGAGCAGGCAGCGGCCGGTTTTGAGCGAGAGGAGGCTGAGGGCATCCATCGCCAAGCCCCCCACCGCTCCTTTCGTGACTCGAACCACAAGCCCGAACTGATTGTTGCGGTATCGCAATTCGAAGCACTGGTCGGATTCCGGCCGATTAAAGACACGCTCCAGTTCCTCGGGCTACTCCAGGCCGATGACCTGATCTCACTGCTCAACGAACACGGTCCCCGAAACGCAGTCGCCTGGCTCCTGTCTTCTCGCGAACGCGACGCCGACCGGGTGGCAGGGGTCGTGCGGCGGATAAGCGAGACGGCACCGACGCTGGGCGGATCGGCCTTCGCAGCCGAAGCGGACCTTTTGACTCGCCTCGCTGCGACCTACCGTGGCGACCCGGGAATCGCGGTTGCAGCACTACTGAATCGAGTGTTGCTCGAACCTGGTCAGGCGCTCTATCTCGACGCGGGAACTCTCCATGCGTACGCCGGCGGTTTAGCGGTCGAGATCATGGCGAACAGCAACAACGTATTGCGCGGTGGGCTGACGCCAAAGCACATCGACGTCCCCATGCTGCTCGAATGTCTTGGACCACAGGTCGGTCCCGCCGAGATCCTCGTACCCGGCGAACGGGACCGCTACCAAACTCCGGCAGCCGAGTTTGAACTCGGCCTTATCCGGAGCGCTCACACAATCCAAGGACCTGCCATCGTTCTCTCGGTCACCGGAGAAACAACGGTTCGATCGGAAGCAACAGTGCTGGTACTGCGACCGACCGAAGCGGTATGGATCGACGCTGGTGAGACGATCGACGTCGAGAGCACCGGCACGGGCGTTGTTGCCCAAGCAAACGCCTAGAGCGTCGATTCAGCTCTTGGCGAGCTGTAAATACGCGGCGCGCACCGCCAAGGCTTCTCGCACCTCGGCGTTGCTGTCGTTCACGAACTCTTCGGTGTAGGCATCGTCGGTCACGAGCGACACGGCAAATTGCAGGCCGCTAAACGCTGCAACGAATCCAGCAGCGATGAGGTGCAGCGAGGTCAGGATCACCGGCTGCCCAGCAACCCGAAATGAGGCGAGCGTGACGTCGGCCAACTCGGCGCGCTCGAGGGTCGTCCACTGCAACATCGTGTCTTCGCGAACCGTAAGGAGTCCAAACACCACGTAGAAGCCAAAGATGACCAACGTGACCAGTAACGCTTGGGCGGCAAGACCTACGACGAGTCGCAGGGTCAGGTTCGTGCGAGCCGCGCGATTGAGCGGAACGCGTTCGGGTCGCCCAGGAAACCCGGTGGTGTCGCAGTCTTCGAGCGGGGTGTTGTCCAGTTCGGCGCACACCTGATTCCAATCGTCGAAGAAGCGAAGCTCCTGGATAGACCCGCTCATGGCGCCGGTCAGGAAACTCAACCCAATCAGTGCAAGCACGCCAATGACGATCGCGAACAACGACAACGGGAAGTCGTTCACGACCTGCCAGATCTCGGCGTTCAAAAAGAGGAAGGCGGAGAACAACAACATGAGCGGAAGCGTGCTGCCGAGAAGCTGGACGATCTGAGTGAGGTGGGACCACATTGTCTGTAGCCCCCAACGAATCATGGCGAACAACCCCCAGGAGACAACGACGTAGACCAACGCCAAGATCACCAGGTTCAACACCACAACGCTCACGAACTCGATCGTCGAGCGGCGTCCTCCGAGCACCGCTAGCACCGGTGGCACCAGCACGAACAGCGAGAGTTCGGCTACGCCGATGTCGTTGGGTCGGGCAAAGCTAGATCGGCCGCGCAAACGGTTCACCACCACAATCGCTCCAGCCACGATGGCGACGCCTCCAATAAAGGCTGCGAATTGGTACCAGCCGGTGATCCCGTCCCCGAAGGTCAACAGCAGCTGAACAAGAAAGGCGAGCGACAAGAACCCAACCGCGCGGGTCCAGACATCCTCAGATGCGCGGAAGTCGTCGATGAAGTGCGGAATCCCGATGTGCACAAACCAGTCCTCGGTCTCGCCGAGCAACTTGTCTGTGTCGGTACTCACTCGCAGACCGCTCCACGCATATCGATGTGCGAGATGCTGACCTCTGCCCCATCAGGGAGAGCCGCAGCGACGGCCTCGGCCCGTGAAGGCTCACACAAAGCCGCAGCGGTCGGGCCGCTTCCGGACAACCAGGAGCACCACGCTCCTGCATCGCGCGCAGCCTCAATAGCCGCAGCGGTATCGGGAAGCGATTCAAGTCGGATCTCTTGATGAAGACGATCCTCGGAAGCAACGCCGAGTAGTTCATGGTCGCCGTTGGTGAGCGCGGCGATGAACAACGCTGTCCGTCCCATATTGAAGACCGCGTCTTCGAGCGAGACGGTCTTTGGCAGTTTGTTGCGCGACTCCTTGGTGCCCGACAGCGTGTCGGGAATCCACAAGACAACCGTTGCCTGCATGCCGACGGCCACACGTTCGACCCGGTCCCCCACCGCGACGGTTACGCCCCCAAAAACCGACGGCGCCACGTTGTCGGGGTGCCCCTCAAGTTCGGTGGCTTCGAGGAACAGCCAGCGGCGACACTCCTCGAGCGTCGTTCCCTTTTGCACCGCTGCAGCAAGCAGACCAGCAACACGAGCAGCGCCGGAGAATCCGAGGCCGCGCGCCGGTGGGATCGTCCCGGAGATCTTTAGCCCGCCGGTGCCACCGAATTGTCGAAACACCCGCATGGTCAGGTGATCGGGGCTGCCGACACCATCCTCTGCGAAGTCGACCTCGATGTAGCGATCGATGGCCATCCCAAGCACATCGAACCCGGGGCCGAGGTTTGCCGAAGAAGCTGGTACTCGAATAGTCGTCATCAGGCGTCCCGGGTGCCGTCCACCAACGGCGGTTCGTTGGACCATGGAAACTCGATCCACTGATCGGTCCGCTTCCAGACGTACTCGCATTTGATCAGCGAGTGAGGCTTTTCGTACAGGCACGCCGAACGGACGTCACCGACCACATCGCTACAAAAATCGAACACATGGCGCAGGGTATGTCCAGTATCAGCAACGTCGTCGGCGATGAGCACCCGTGAATCGGTGAGGTCGAACTTGTCGAGATACGGGGGCAGCGTGGTCGGCACGTCAAGGCGTTCGTCGACACCGGTATAGAACTCGACGTTCATCACATAGAGGTTCTTTACCGAGAGCGCATATCCGAGCGATCCCGCGACGAAAAGGCCACCTCGGGCGATGGCTAAAATGATGTCAGGCCGATAGCCGTCATCAGCAACTAGACCGGCAAGTTCACGGGCTGCAGCACCGTAAGTTTTCCAATCGAGGTGCTCGCGTTCTGGATTCATGGGCATGACCCTATCGAGCGCGGATCAATAGGTCCCAGCCAGCCACCAACGACCTTCTTGCACATAGGCAAGTAACGCACTGCCATCTTCGTCGACGAGCTGAAATCGGGCACGCCGCCGGGCTCGTTCGGGGTCCCACCACCGTTCATCGAGAAGCCACGGACCAGCCCACGCAACAATGCGTTTGAGCGTTCGATTATCGTGCCGAACGGTTTGTGGAGTAGCGGAAAGTTCACCGCGCCCCGACACGGTCACCTCGTTCCCCGTTGCATCGAGAACCTCGATCGGGAACTCTTCAAAGAGCTCGACCGGCGAGGGGGTCGGTAGTTGCCCCGGCCACGGGCGTTCGTCGAGAACGCTCAGTTGGCGACCCCCGAGCTCGACCGTGCTCGCTGGCAACAAGCGGATTTGATCGTCGGGCTCACGGCCACCACGCCACTCTGCGACCTGCACATTGTCACCTCCAACGAGAGCTTCGAGTCGAGCAACAGCACGCCCTACCCGTTGATCCGCCTCGGTCTCACCTCCCCAAAATCCGAGTTGGCGACCCGTCGCGGGGATTAGATCCTCGGGGCGCAGCACCAACAAGCTCAGCCCGCCCGACGGGCGAACCGATGGCGGCGCATTGAGCCAACTATCGAGTTGCCAGCGCACTCGATCGGTAATCGCTGCTACGGACAACGCTCCCTCATGGCGCCACCCCCGAACGAACCGTTCCCCATGTTCGCTCTCGACCTCGATCGTGATCCGGCTGCAGGCAGCGCCTCGACGAGACAGCTTCTGTTCGAGTTCGAGGGCAATCTGTCGAGCAGCAAATGCTGCCTGGTCGATTCGATCGAGTGGCGGCTCGAGGGCCATGACAGCCGACATGTCCTCTGGTGGATCGATTACCTCGAGCAATCTGTCGCTCAGCCCGGACGCTCGCCGGTGTGCCGATAGGCCAACGGATGCGAAACGACCAAGGACGTCTTTGGGGTCGAGCTCAGCAAATTCGCCGAGCGTTCGAATTCCGAGCCGCCAAAGAACATCGGCGAGATCGGGCTGGCCGAGAGCACTGATCGGCATCGGCGACAAGAATTCTGGTGTCATCGCTGGTTCGACGATATGGGGACCCGCCTGACGCACGCGAGCTGCGAGACGGGCAGCGAACACCCCATCAGCAATGCCGATGTGACAACTCGTCCGACCATCGAGCACCTCTTCTACTTTGGCGATGATTTGGCTGGCGAGTAACGCATCTCCTCCGAAGTAGCGAGACGGACCGATCGTTGGAAAAACGCAGGTGCCGGCCTGAGTGAGTTCGACCCGTGGAGTGAATATTTCGATGGCCGAAATGATTGGCTCGAATGCTCGGACCTCTTCGGCTAGGTCGCGTTCGGCCAGGATCAGTTCGAGACATCGGGCTTGGGCCTCGCGGCGACGGAGCCCCCGGACAACCCCCATGGTTCGTGCCATCTCCGAGGAAGCAACGACCCGGTTTGCGTGCAGTACTGCGCCCGGTTCGCTAGCGGAGATTCCTGCGGCAACGACAGGCCAGTCCTGCACCCACAAAGCAAGAACGCGAGGCAGCGCGTGTGCATTGCTCACGAGAACTAGCTAGCAGGAAGTGACGCCGAGCGCAGCGGTCGTGTCGGTCGCTGCTGACCTCGGTCAGAAGTGTCGGTGGCGATTCCGTCGAGGTGTATCGCCCGTAGTTCTCCGTCGATTGCCGGGAGCTCGAAACAACCGCGGCGGCTCGCGCCGGGGATTCGTCGGCCCATCGCCGATATATCAAGAGCCCGAGACTGGAGATGGCCAAACCCGTTTCCGAGCCCGTCCCACGAAAGTGGCTCGACCAAGAACGATACGTCGTACTGCATCTGACTGCCCTGCCTTTGACCACCCTGTTTCTGGCTGGGCTGAAAGTGATCGTTCCCGAGTTCGAGTAGAAGGGTTCCTCGTTCACGACATCGTGAGGCAATCCGGCGATACTCACGCGGTTGCACCCGGTGACGTGGTGCTCCGTACACGACTGCATCTACTGCCCCGATGAGGGCACCGATCGTGTTTGACCAGGTCGTTGCGCTGCTGTTGACGATGAGCATTCGCTCGATTGCAACACCGACTTCGCGAGCTGCTGGGAGGCTGATGCCGGGAACATCGACCGCTGCGATCCAGCCCCCAGAGGCGGTCACCGACCCGAGTAATGCCCAGGCAAGAGCGCGAGCAGATGGACCGCCGTCGACTTTCGTTGTCCACCCTCGTTGCAATCCTCGGCCCGGGAGCAACGAGTGAAAGACCTCGGGAACAGGGAGTAGTTGTTCTTCGGCCAGAACAACAGGAGCTACCTGTAGAAGCTCCGAATTCGACAACCCAGATAGTGCAGCATGAGCCATATCCCCAGTATCGAACACTTGTTCGTTCTTGGCAAATTTCTACAATTTATTCATCTTTATATTGTTTCGATATATCTCATATGTTTAAATAGTCCTATGACTTCTCCCATGACAGACCCCGATGTCCTGATCTTGAAGGACGAGCTAGACGACCTTCGCGAGTCCTTGTCCTACTGGCGCAGAGAGGCAGCCGGCCTTGAAGACCTTGCCGAAGAGATGCGCAAAGTGGCCGCCGACCTGCGCCGCGAAGTCGACATTTTAGGCGACCCGTTCATTCCCATTCGCAGGCTTCACAACACTTCGACCTGGGAGGGCAACGCTGCCAGACAGAGTCGTCAACGCCTCGATACCAACGAAGGACGCTTTCGTGGGGCCACGCGATCGATCGAAGGCCTCGCCGCCTCACTTTCAGCCGACGCAGGCACGACTAGCAGCCGGGCCGTACGAGCACGACGCGAAGAAAGCGCCTACTTCCGACAAGTCGTAGACATCGAGCTCGAACTTGGACTCTTCGACCACATCTAGCCACCTGCGGTCACCTTTTCGCTAGATGTTGCCCAAACCCCAGATTCGGGGTCAAGAGCACACCACCCCTGCCGATTGGCCTACGTGCGCCTCTCGCGCGTCCTTCCCGTGGCGCTTCTCACCCTCAGCCTGTTCGTCTCGAATATTGCCTTTGCGCCGCCATTATCGGCGCAATCAAACAATGACGAAGACGCTATCGATGCCGAGTTGATCGGCTACCAACCCGACGTTGAGCCGCTCTTGGAGGCGGACTGGGTCAACCCAGTCACACAGTTCGACCTCGATCCTGCGAACCTCGAACCACTCCCCGACTTCGACGTCTCAACCCTTCACGACAGCACGGTGTTTGCCGCCGGCGTCGACCGGGTAGCGGTCATCGACGAAGACCTCGAGCCCTACATACTGCGCCACCGTCAAGTGCTTCAAGCCATAGCGACGCTTGAGCGCATGGCCAATGAAAACGCCGAGGAGCTAGCGGCCTTGCGACCTCGCGTCGATGACCTACTTGCTCGCATTGCGCACGAAAGAGAAAACGAAGCTCGGTTGGTCGAAGAGATCGACATCCGCAAGCGCGCGATTGCCGAATTCGCTATCCAGACCTTTATCGGCGATGGCGAGCTCGAAACAGCCTTGTCGATCCCCGACACCGGACTCGGCGAAACCCGGGTCATCAACGACGAGATCCGCGACGATCAGCTCCTCCAGATCGTGCAGCGCGAAGCGGAGTTTGCCCAACGGCAGCGCCGACGTGCCGGGCTCGAAGGCGACTTGAGTGGGGTACGCAGCGATATCGAACAGCTCCGTCTCGAGCGTGTTGCTCTCATCGAACGCCGTCGTGAGGCCGAGTTGATCCCTCCACACACGGCCGCGGCCTATCAGGTTGCACTTCACGACCGACTTCCTGAATTCATCGAGGGCACCGACATTCCGCTCGTGGCATTGAACGCCTACGTGGTCGCAGAACGTGTCTTGGCGCAAGAACGGGCGACCTGCGGTCTCGAGTGGTGGATGCTGGCCGGAATTGGTCGGATCGAGAGTTTCCATGGGCACTTCGGCGATTCAACGTTGAACGTCAACGGCCACACGACCGAAGCCATCCGCGGTCCAGCGCTCGATGGGCGAATCCTCTCGGGCAGCGAATTTCTCGTCGACGAAACGGACGCACCGGCCCCAACCGGACGCACCGAAACTCAAGCGGTGACTACGGCGCCAGCCGCCGAATCCGAAGCCCCAGCACCTGACCCAGCCCCTGCCCCAGCACCGGCCGCCCCTCCGGCAGCACTTGCGTCGACCGATAACACCGCAGCGCCAAGCGGGCCCGATTCAGCGAACAACCCTGGCTCCGACGGTGATGCAACAGTCGGCCCTGGCGAACCTCCTGCACCGTTGATCAAGCGTCTGGCGCTGATCCGTGACTCGGACAACGGAGTCCTCGACGGCGACACAACCTTCGACCGAGCGGTTGGGCCAATGCAGTTCATCCCCTCGACGTGGCGGCTCTTTGAGTCCGACAGCAACGCCGACGGTCAGAACGATCCACAAAACATCTACGACGCGTCGTTGGCGTCGGCTCGTTATCTCTGTGCTTCTACCGCCACGATGGCCACGATCACCGGCCGTCAACAGGGCTACTTTGCCTACAACCACGACGTGGAATACACCGCCAATGTCGAATCGAGTAGCCAGCGGTATCGCTCACGAATCGACATCCCGACGGACGAGTTCGGCACGGTTAGTGCACTTGGCATTGCCGACGAGGAACGAAACTCAGAAATCGAAGAAGCCTCGACCCCTTCGGGATTCATGGGCTTGCTCGACTGGTAGCCGTATGCGGTCAGCCCTGACGGGCTTCCCATAGCCACGCTTCGTCGCTGACGCTGCGAAAGCGTCCATCCTTCTAGGGTGAAAAGATGAGCGAGCATGTCATCGGCGTTGGACCGCACCCCGAGCCCTGGCCAACCGGCGACCACTTCGACCCTGAACTGCTCGCCGAAGGCGACACTCGAAACGTGGTCGACCGGTATCGCTACTGGACCCGCGAGGCAATCGTGGCCGACCTCGACCTCACCCGCACTCCCCTGCACATTGCAATCGAGAACTGGGAGCACGACTTCAATATCGGAACGGTCGTACGAAACGCCAACGCGTTCAACACCTCAGCAGTCCACATCGTCGGCAAACGCCGCTGGAATCGGCGAGGTGCCATGGTCACCGACCGCTATCACCACGTGCATCACCATCCCACGGTGGAGGGATTCGTCGAATGGGCTCTCGAGGAACAGTTGCCGATCATCGGAATCGACAACCTTCCCGGCTCTGTTGCAATCGAACACACCGCTCTGCCCGAGGCATGCGTGATGATCTTTGGTCAAGAAGGACCGGGCCTATCCCCACAAGTCCGCGAAGTCACCTCGCTCACCTGCTCGATCGCCCAGTTCGGATCGACTCGTTCAATCAATGCGGGTGTGGCATCGGGAATCGCGATGCACACCTGGCTCGTCCAGCACCGCCTAGCCAAGATCGAGAGCGGCGCTTCTACCCTTCAACCGCCGCCATAAGTTCTTCGTCGCTCGGAATCTCGACTCCGGGTACGTAGTAGGTGTAGAGGTCTTCGATGACCTCTTTGAGACCGGTTGCATTGTGCTGGGACAATTCGACGGTTACGACGTTGCCGTTGAGTGATACGCCGGACACCTGTCCGGTATCGAGTAGGCGCCGTGCGAGCTCGTCGGCGGGGCGATCCCCATCGGGTAGTGCGTCGGCGGTGAACCGTTCGTGGCCCATGCCTGTCAGCGCACGGTTGAGCACATAGCGGACAATGCCGGGGCGAGCCGATGGCTTTTCAATGACGGTAACTAACTGACCCATGTGGTGAGGGTACCTGACTTCTAAACGAAGAGGGTGCCTTGTCCATCGTCGCGAACGAAGCGATCGACACCTTGCCAGCTCAACGCATCCATGAATGCCCAGCTGCGACGGTGGATCACCGATGGCCCGAAGGCCTGGAGCGCAGCGCGGTGGCGATGGCAGGGATATCCCTTGTTCTCCTCAAACCAGTACGCCGGTAGCTCCGCGCCGAGGTCGCGCATCATTCGATCTCGGGTCACCTTGGCCAGGATGCTCGCTGCGGCGATCGACAGACTCTCGCGTTCACCGCGCACGATCGCCTTTGCGCGACCGCCGCCAACGAAGTCCCATTTGCCGTCGAGGAGCACTCGATCGACCGACAGGCCGAGGCCATCGAGCGCCCGCTGGGCGGCCAGCCGTTGTGCCGCGGACATACCCAGCTCGTCACACTCGCGATGGCTGGCGTGCCCGATCGACCACGCGTCGCACCAGTTGGCGATTCGATCGAACATCTCCTCGCGCTCGGCTTCGCTCAGAAGCTTCGAATCGCGAACCTTGTAGATGCGTCGATCTTTTGGAACGACCGCAGCGCCGACCGTCAGTGGCCCGGCCCACGCTCCTTTGCCGACCTCGTCCATTCCAACGACAATGTCGGCACCGGCGTCCCAGAGTTCGCGTTCATGGCGGAGTCCTGGCGCGGCTTTCTTTAGGGCCTTCCGGAGCTGGCGGACCGTCACGGGTTCGGTCCGTCATTGTCGGCGAGGGCTGGCTCGGCTAGCAGAGCTTCGCCGGACGGCTCGCTTGTCCGGAAGCTCGGGTCGAGCCGATAGCAGCCAAGTTCGAAGGGTGCGCGTTGATTGGTGATCTCCCACAGCAGCGCGGGACGCGGCCCGTGCCAACGAATCGCGGCCGAGAGTGTGCCCGCAGCGGTCGGCACCCGAGAAAAGGACATGTTCTGTCCCAGCCACCGTTTCGAGGTGCCCGGGAAGATGTCGAGGTCGATCGGCGATTCGTGGGTGATTGTCGCCGCGCCAGTCGTGCCCGGGTACTCGGTGACGCACATGGCCCGCAAACCAATAAGCAACGCGGCGCGGGCGTGGGGGCTATCGCCGGACCCGTCACGGGGCCAGCGCCATGTCGACCCGGCGAGCGAACGCGTTGGTACGATCGGCTCGAACGGACGACTCATCGAGCCCAGTGCAACCATGCCCAACCCGATCAATTCGGCTGTTTGTTGAGACCGACGATGCAGCGTGTCGGCAACGAGGGAAGCACTTTGGGCCGGAACCGGCAATCCGTGGCGGGCCAGAGCAACGCCATCGGATTCGTTGCGCATCGTGCCAGACAGCAACGAAGCGTCGGCGGCGGCTTTGGCACCATGGGCTGCGTACATGACCCTCAGAAGCATGGGCGTCGAGGCTTCGGTTCGCGCCTGGGAAAGCGAGTGTCCAACGACCGCTGCGACCGCTTCGCCGTGCTTGCCCAAGGTTGAGTCGCCCGACTCGGTGCCCGCGATTCTGATGAGCGCCGCGCCCAACGCTGGCCACGCATCGCGATCGAACGTGCCCTCTTCGACTCGCTCCAGCAAGCGACCAGCAATCGTTGCCGCTGCCCAGTCCAGACCAGCACCACCGAGTGCGGCCACCAGCAACGCATCGTCTTCGACGCGCCAGATCTCGTCGCCGAGCGGTCGGCGTTGGTCCTCGACCGCACCGAGAAGTCCCGACATCAACGCAGCCGGCACGTGCTTGGGCCATCCGGGCAGCTCATACTCGGCCGCATTCGCGAGATGTGATCGCCATCCCGAGACGACATTTTCGAGAGGTGCAGGCGCCACCGTCGACGCCTCTCGACCATCAACGATCTGAATTTCACGTGCGGCTGAAGCGGTGAGCGGAATGAGGGCCGCGAACGACGCACGGCCGCCCGGATCTTCGAACTCTTCGTGGCCAACGATTTCGCCGTCGCCCAGTTTCAGTCCGTCGAGCAACGAGGGTTCAGATCGGTCACGGTCGATGGCTGCGACGGTGTCGCCCGGCGTGCGCCCGAGGTCGACGAGAGGCGCGCGGTCGACAACGACCAGCGAGTCCGATACCCGGACTGTTTTGATGCTCCCGTCGCCGAGAAGCCCGTAGGGGCGCACGACGACAGCTGCCACGACCGAGACGTCGGTTTCATTTGACAACGACACCACCACGCGGCCACGAGCGTCGCCGGCCTCATCGGCCCATGCGGTCATCACGACATCGCCATCACCGAGTCGCTGCCGGGTTTCAATAATCGGCAAACCAGCAACCCGGGTCTGGCGCGCACCGTCTGCACTCGTGCCGCGAACCCATCGATTACCCGAGCCAAACCAAATCTCGACCGCCACCGGACGTGTACGCGAGAAGATGGCGCCCCTCTCATCGATGTCGGCCACCGCTCCCACTCCCAGGGTGCTCACCGTGTTCCACGACCGGGTTGGCGTGTTAACGACCGAAGCTTCATCGGGGACGGAATCATCGCTGCGACCGAAGAACTTGCGCAGTGTGCTCATTGCCTCGAACGATAACCTCTTCCGATGAGCGTTTCGCCTTCGGTAGCTGTGGTTATTCCGTTGCGCTCGTTGCGCAGTGGCAAGCTACGCCTCGCCGAGCAGTACGACGAGAAGGCACGAGCCCAACTCATCGAAACCATGGCCAACCGGGTGCTGAGCGCATGTCATGACCTCGACGTCTTGGTCGTACACGACGACGATTCGGTCGCCGCTTGGGCGAGTGCACGAGGGGCCATGGCTCTGCGGCCGTCGCTGCCCGGACTGAACAACGCCGTGACCTACGGGCGCGATCACCTCGCCGAGCAGGGATACGACCGGGTGATCATCGCGCACGCCGATCTTCCCCACGCCAACGACCTGCGGGTCGTGCTGACCGACTCGCCCGTATCGATCGTGCCCGATCGTCACGGCGATGGAACAAACGTGATGTGCGTCGACGCGAAGCTCGACTTCGCCTTTGCCTACGGACCCGATTCGTTCGCCAATCACGTCGAGATCTCGCGCAACCTTGGTATCGAACCACGAATCATCGACGCCCCGGACTTAGCGTGGGACGTCGACTACCCGAACGACGTTCCGGAGACACTATGACCACGACCGACGATATGACCGTGAACCTGCCGACTCCGGGCAGTGCGCTCGCCATCGCGGCACACCCCGACGACATCGAATTCGAATGCGGCGCAACGCTCGCTAAGTGGGCAGCCCAAGGGTGTGTGGTCAACCACCTCATCTGCACAGACGGCTCGAAGGGAACATGGGACGCGAACGCCGACACGGTCGCGTTGATCGGAATTCGCCAAGAAGAACAACGCGAGGCAGCACAACGGCTGGGCGCGACAGGCGAGGTCTTCTTTCTCGACGCCGTCGATGGTGAACTGACCGCAGATCTGGATCGTCGCAGCGAGGTGGCCAAGATCATCCGAATGACAACACCCGACGTCGTCCTCGGGCACGATCCTTGGAAGCGTTGGCGCCTCCACCCCGATCACCGAAACGCCGGCTTTCTGGCCGTCGAAGGGATTGTTGCTGCCCGCGACCCGTTCTTTTTTCCCGAGCACGGGCTCGAACGCCACCGGCCCGACACGCTCCTGCTCTTTGAGAGCGAAGCCCCGAACCATGTTGAAGATGCCACCGGCTTCACCGAACCGAAGATTCATGCGCTGCTAGCTCACGAGAGCCAGTTCGAAACAACGATGGTGATCACCGACAGCCCCGATAGTGAGACCGCTGCATTTCGCGATCGCGAGCTCGCTCAAATGCGTGAGATGGCAGCTGGCCACCCCTTCGAGTTCGGCGAGTCCTTCCACCGCATCGACGAGCTCTGAGATCGCACGGCAGCAGCGACTCCGTCGCGATTTTGCTGCCTGGATCCGAGCGAAGCGAATGTGCGATTGCCGGGAGCGAGGAACGAGCGGGAAACCAAAACGGCAAAGGACCCCGGGCCGAAGCCCGGGGTCCATCTGCGTCAACGTTCTCCGGACACCATTGTCCGCAGATAGTTCGTTGTTTCTCGTTATGCCTTGGTGTCGGCGTCGACTGCGTCGTACACCTTTGGCCAGAAGCGGTCACGTGCAGCCCAGATGCCACCGATGCCGAACTTGATGACCAGGATTGCGGCGAGGCCGGTGGTCAGTGCGTTCCAGAGTTGATCGATGATGTCACGACCGAAGCCGAGCTGATCGATAGCCATCATGCCACCGAGGATCCAGATGCCAGCGATGACAACCTTCATGAGCAAGTCGCCCATGGAAACATCGGCGAGAACATCGGTGAGGATGCCGCGAACGAAGTTGGCGACTGCACCGGTGATGACGATGAGGATGATGGCGATGATCACGTTCGGGATCCATGCAACGAATTCGTTGATAAGGGTCGAGATCGAGTCGATGCCGAGGGTGCGTACAGCGATCTGTACGAATATGAGCATGATCATCCAGCCGACGATGCGTGCGAGAAGAAGAGCTGAGTCAGCAAAGCCAGCGCTCTCAAGCGGTGCTCCAAGTCCGGCCTTATCGACCACCTGGTCAAACTTCACGGCGCCGAGCGCCTTGTGGACCAGTCCGCGAATGAAGCCAGCAACCCACTTACCTACGAAGAGTAGGATCAGTGCGCCGATGAGCTTCGGTGCAAACTCCAGGATGTCACTGATCATGTCAGTAAATCCTCGTGAAATATCGTCAAGTATCATTATGTATTCCCCTGAATAGTGGTGTCTCTAGTTGAATCGACGCAGCTTCCTAAACCGAAGTCGCGAATATCTTTTGCGGTCCGCGACAAATCAGATTTAGACAGCGTCACTAGTACATGTTCGTTGTGGCACCCAGTGTCGAATCCGCCGCCGGATTTGATCAACATTTTTTGCAACCGCAATCGCCGCGCCTCTGGGAGTCGCTATTTGTCCGCATATGGCCACCCACCGTGTGGGCGTCTGTATCTTCGACAGAAACGACATCGTCACCCGACACGGCATCGTCCACCGATTCGTCGTCATCATCGACCGACACCAGGTCGGCGCCCGTTGTTCCCAAGAAGCCAAACCGCAGTACGGTGGGAGCTTCTATGTCGGCGGTACCACTTCCCGAGGGGTCAACTCCCGAAGAACTCCTCGATGAACTCGTTCGCGAGCATCTCGATTCGGTCTATCGGGTGGCGTACTCCGTTGTGCGTGATGCAGCGCTCGCCGAAGATGTATCCCAAGACGCGATTCTGAAGGCCTGGCGTGCACTACCAACCTTCCGTGGCGAATCATCGCTTCGCTCTTGGGTGCTGCGGATCACCCACAACACCGCAATTTCCACGTTGCGCAAGCGCCGTGAAGAACTCCGAGACCCGGACCTGCTTCCCGAAGAAGTTTCGACCTCGAGCACCGAGGCACAGGTCGAGGGTCGCATGTCCGTGGACGCATTCGAAGACGCACTCGGCCAACTTGACGAGCTCTCCCGATCGATCGTTGTGCTGCGAGAGATCGAGGGCTTCAGCTACGACGAAATTTCACGAATGCTGGAAGTTCCGCTCCCCACAGTCAAAACTCGATTACTCCGGAGCCGGCGCGTGCTGGCCACTGCACTTGAAGATTGGAGGCCATGATGGCTAGACATCCGAACCGCCAACAACTTGCCTCCTGGCTCAACGGTGAGCACTCCGACCACCACCTCAATGAGCACATCGATGAGTGCGAGAAGTGCGCCGAGAAACTCGGCGACTTGGACACAAGCCTTCCTCCACAGGGAGCCGAGAACAACGTCCGGGCAATTACTCCCGAGCTGCGCCCAGCACTGCTGAAACTCCTCCAGCCGCCCGAAGATCTGCATGCGCGGATCACCGAGCGCATCACTGCACGACTCCAGGATCGAAGCGATGCCGACCTATTCGGGTCTCTTCTTGGAGTTCCTATCGAGATGGGACGGGTCTTTCTCGACCAGGAGTAGCTCTCCTTCGACGAACTCTCACCTGTTGAATTAGAGGTTGGCGCGCGACTGACCTAACCTCATGCGGTCCCGGGGCAGGTTTTCCGGGCGGGAGGGAATCCGTGCTCATCTTTGCTCAGACGAACGATTCGAACGCCATTCCGGCGCTCATCGTCATCGCGGCTGGGTTCGTGCTTGGAAGCTTGGCTGCGGCGCTCACCCGACGCATCACGAACGGGGAAAGCCGCCCAGAGACCATTCGTTCGGCATCGTCGGCGCTCGCGACCCTGATCTTCTCGATCATCGTCATTGCCGCCCTGGTGATCGCTCTTGGCATGATCAACGAGGCAGCGCTCACTCAGCTTTCCCAAGACGTCGTCGTGTTCCTTCCAAAGGTGCTCGCCGCAGCGATCGTGCTCATTGTTGGCAACATCGTGGCCTCGGTGCTCGAAGCTGGCGTGACGCAGAGCATGGGCCACGTATCAGCGAGCACTCGCGACCGTCTACCCGTTGCGATCAAAGCGGTCGTCATGGGCTTCGCCATCGTTATCGCTGCCAACCAACTCGGCGTCGACACAACGATCATCATCGTCGCCGTCGCATCGATCTTCTTCACGATCGGCCTATCGGTGGCATTGCTCGCGGGGCTTGGCGGCCAACCCGTTGCTCAACAGATCGCAGCGGGCCGGGCTCTGCGACGAGAATTAGCTGTCGGCGACACGATCCGAGTCGGTAAGACCGAGGGCGAGATCAGCGCGATTGGATCGACCTCGACCCAGGTCACCAACGCCCACCAAGTCACCCTGATCCCTAACACCGAACTGCTCTCTGGGCAGCTGGAGATCATCGAAGCAGTCCGTCCAATCGAGCCGGTCCCTGAGGACTAATGCTCGACTCCGTGCTAGATTCTCGGCACTCATAGGCACCCAGCGTGATGCCCAATCCCGGACGCAAGAAAAGTCGTCCGGCAGCGCTAAAACAAGCGCAGTGGCGGACCGATTCGCGCAAATGCACGGCCTGAGGAGAAAACGACCGTAATGGCGATCAACCCCGAAGAAGTACGCAACAAGACGTTCCCGATTATTCGGCGCGGCTACGACCCGACCACGGTCCACCGCTACCTCGACGCGGTCGCCAGCGAAATCGACACGTTCAATCGCGAGGCTCAAGTCCAAGACGAGATCGTCATTGCCGATGTCGTCGAGGACACCGAGGTCGTGAGCGAAGCCGATCAACTCGCCGCCGACACCCCCACGATCGACGAACCGGAAATGATGACCACGGTTCCGTCTGCCTCCGACGATTTCGATCGTGTCGGCAACGAGATCTCCCTCATGTTGCGTCAGGCCCAGGAGAGCGCGATCAAGATTCGCCAAGACGCCGAAGTCGAGGCACGCACACTCGTCGATCAGGTTCGCCTCGACATCGAAGCCGACCGGCTCGCACACGAACAGGCCGCAGGCGAACTCATTACCCGCACCGAGGTACGTGCGGGCGAAGTACGCGCCGAAGCAGAAAGCTACTCATCGAAGACCCGCGCGGCCGCCGACGACTATTCCGATGAGCGCAAGCAAACCGCTGAGCGCGAAGCAGCCGACGAAATGGGAACCGCCGAGGCGGAGCGAAAGCTCGCCAAAGAAAGTCTCGCTTCGGCAATGGCAGAGGCAGAGTCGACGGTGTCGGAGGCACGCACACGTGCAGACGAGATCATCGCCAACGCGGAGGCCGATGCAAAGGCGCGCAGCGACGAACTTCTCGGTGAGGCTCGCGCAACGCTCACCACGCTGATCAACGCCGAGGAACACTCGCGGGCCAACCTCGAAGATGCCCGCAAGAACATCAAGGCCGCGCTCGAACAGCTCCGCCTGACCGAGATCGATGCCTCGGCAATTTCAGGCAGCGACTCCTAGGCATTTACGAGCGGGGCGAGGCCAGCTCCTGCGGAAGAACAAACGAGCCATCGGACTCCCCGGGAAAATCGATCGTGCCGTCGACCGCGTCGACATTTAGCGGACCGTAGAGATGTGGGAAGTTCTCCTCTTCGCCGTGCGAACCCGGTTCATAGACCAGGTCAGCGGTGAGTCGATCGACGCGTATGACCAACAAGACCAGGTCGCTTTGCCCGCGGTAGAGCAAATTTGCGGGTCGAAGGATTTGGTCCAGCTTCGAGAGGTGCACGAACCCTTCCTCCTCGAAGCGCTCCGGACGTAGTTCGCCAGAACGCTGCGCATCGGCCCATTCCGTGCGACTCGCTATGCGATAGACGGTTGTCGGGGCGTGTTCTTCCATGCAGCGACGATAGCTTGATCGCTCCAATGCACACGACGGTGACACTTCGACGATGGCAGCGCGACGCGCTGATCGCCTTTGCCGATCGACCGTTGTCGGATTTTCTTGCAGTGGCGTGCCCCGGCGCGGGCAAAACAACCTTCGCTCTCGCCGCAGTACGCAACGAACTGGGTGGAGTTTTGCGTCCGGTCGTGATCACGGTTCCCACCGCGCACCTCAAACATCAGTGGGCCGAGGCCGCAGCGCGGTTTGGGCTTCACCTCGAGGCGAATTGGCGCCCCGACGATGGCCTCGCTGCTGACATGCACGGTGTCCTCGTCACGTACGCACAAGCAGCCAGCGCCAAACATCGTCTTCGTGAACTCGTCGGCGACGGAATCGTCGTACTCGACGAGGTCCATCACGCCGCGAGCGATCGCTCGTGGGGCGATGGCGTCTATCACGCGTTCGAGTCCGCCGGCGTCCGGTTGTTGTTGTCGGGAACCCCTTTTCGCAGCGACGAAAACCCGATCCCGTTCGTCCGCTACACCTTCGGCGACCACGGCGAGGCGGTCGCTGATTTCGAGTACGGGTACGGCGAGGCACTGGTCGAAGGCGGCGTGGTCCGCCCCGTCTATTTCCCGCGATTCGACGGGCATATGGAGTGGCTCGATGCCGCTGGACAGATCAAGGAAGCAACATTCCACGACGACGTGGATCGAGGCGACTGGAGTGCCCGACTGCGCACGGCGCTCGACGTCGACGGCAACTGGCTTCCAACGATCCTCGAGCGCGCGACGCAGCGCCTCGAACGACTCCGCTCGTCGCATCCCGATGCTGCGGGTTTGATCATCGCCATCGACCATGAACATGCCCGTGCGATCGCCACGAAGATGACCGCTATCACCGGTACCGAGCCCGAGATCGCGCTCAGCGACGACCCAAGGGCCTCGGAGAAGATCGCGGCGTTCGCTGGCTCTACCGAGCCATGGATCATCGCCGTGAGGATGATCTCCGAAGGCGTCGACATTCCACGCTTACGAGTAGCGGTCTTTGCCACCACCACAACAACAGCGCTCTTCTTTCGACAAGCCGTTGGTCGCATTGCCCGCTGGACTCCCGGACTCACGACTCAACCCGCCTACTTCTTCGTTCCCGACGATCACCGCCTGCGCTCGCACGCGTCGTCGATTGCCTTGGCACGGCGCCATTCCGTTGATAAACGGCCGACCACCCAAGTCGATCGCAGCGCCGAACTCGACGATGGACGAGAAGAGCAGATGTCGCTCTTTGCGGCCCTGTCATCGACGGTCCTCGATGAACGCGCCCACGACGACGGCCTCGACCCATCCGAAGCGCCCATCCAATCCGACGGCACCGACCTTGTGGGCCACCCGTTCGATCTCCCCGCGCCCCCTCCTCTCGCTGGCCGAGAGACCACCGTCGCAAGCGAGGCTCTCGCCGACATTCGGAGTCGATTTGTTGGCAAGCGTGAACTCCGCGAACGCAACAACGACCGAGTCCGCACGATTGCTCGGTTGGTCGGCTGGGAACATCGTGCGGTCAACGGCGAGCTGAACCGGCGTTCAGACGTCCACCGCATCACCGAAGCAACAACTACCCAGCTCGAGCATCGCTTGCGGGTCGCCGACGCGTGGCTCGACGAGTTGACCGGCTGAACCGAGGTCTACTTTCGAGCTCGCTGTTCTTCGAGCGCGAGTCCAATCTCCTCGAACATCGGCCACACGCCGGGGAAGTCGGGAATGCCGCGTAGCTTTCGGTTGGCGTAGAACACCGCTGCCATGAAGCCAACAAACCCTGCAGCCGTGCCAATGAGGGTACGCAGAATCAAGAAGCCGGTTCCCGACTCGGTTTCGCCGAGGAGCCAGATCTCGAAGCCAACCGTCACGAGTTGGTAGATCGCATAGCCGAGCGTCAGGTTGCGAAACGTGGTGATAAATCGTTCGTGGCGTTGCGTTGCTTCGCTAAAGGGCAATACGAGCGGCGCGAGCTTGGCGGCCAGCGGCCGAGCAATGAGCACCGATATCAGCGCGGCGAGACCGAGTGCGACCTTCAGGCCGATACCGAATGCGAGGAACACGGTTTCGCCCCAGATGAGCCCGGCGATGCCACGAATGAACAGATAGATCGCAACCGAGGGAATCCACCAGCCAATCGGTTCACCGCGCCGGAGCCGTTGGACGATGGCCCACGCCGCCGCCGCGGTCATCAAGATCACGGCAACGCGAACACCCCATTCTTCGCCGATGAGCCGGTTGCCCAGTTGCTCGCCACCGATGTACCCGGCGATGGGCAAGAGGCCCTCGGTCGACCCGCCCTTTCGGAACGCGACCGGCAGGTCGTCGGGATCGATCGTGTCGCTCATAGCGCGACGGGGGCCTTGCCAGTGAGGATCAGCAGAACGAGTACGTAATGCACAGCACTACCGACAATAACGAAGATATGCCAGATTTCGTGGTAGCCAAAGACCTCTGGGTTGGGGTTGGGACGTTGCGATCCAACGATCAGCGCGCCGATCAGATAGACCACCAGCCCGACAACAAGAAGCACCAATCCGCCGCTTCCCACACCGTCGCGAAGCGAGAAAACAAAGAGCATTGGCCAACCAGCCACGAGAACGAACAGTGTGTTGGTAAATCCGCGGGGAGGATGGAACGGGAGCCAAAACGTCACGATCCCGAGTACTGAAACAACCAGCATCCCGACCATGAGCAGCACTCCCCTCGTTCCACCCAAGCTGTAGGCAACAGGGGCTGTTGAGGCCGCGATAAAGACCATGATCATCGATTGGTCGAACCGGAACAGAAAATGGAGCCGCCGAGGCTCCCAGATCCGGTAATGGGCGACCGCGCTCGCCACATAGAGGCCTATGCCCGCAAGCCCGTAGATGGCCGCAATGAGCCTCGGTAAGCCTGGGTCAGCAACGAGCGTCAGGACCAAAGCCGCGACGATGGCGACAGGAATCATCCATTTGTGCATGCGCCCACGCCACTCAGGGCGAGGATTGTCGAGGACCCGGCGCACGCTGGGGCTGTGATTCTCAAAATCCTCTGGGGCCAGGGTCACCGGAAGAAGTGTGCCGCCTCGAGCGGTAGATTGCAGGTATCCAGACAAGAAAAGTTTTTGGCAGCATCGCCACGATTTCCCTTTCGGTCATGGCATTGACCGGGCTATTTGTCGCGCTCCAAGCAACCGTGCTCGAGACTCCCGTCGCTGCACAGATAACGCCGCTGGACGAAGAGCCCGACGATCAGCCTGGGCTCGGAAGCATTGTCGGATCGCCCGATCCTGGCCCAGACCCCACCGACGCCGGCGACCGAGGTGGGTACGCGCAGCTCGCTCTCGCGCTCATCCTCTTCGCAGGCGTTGCATTCATTGGAATCCGGGTGATGTTGGCAACCCGCGACCGCAATGGCCAGTCAGGCGAACCGCTGTAGTAGAACAAACGGTATGGCGATCGAGCAACAACTAGAGACGATCGAGCTCTTTTCAGAGCTCACGAAGTCCGAACGACGTGCTGTCTCACGATTGATGACGAACGTGGTCATCAAGGAGGGGCGCGATCTTATGGTCGAGGGAAGTGTGGGCCGCGAGTTCCTCATCATCCTCGACGGCGAAGCAACCGTGCGCCGTAGAGGTCGATTGGTTGCTCGGGTCGGCCCTGGCGACTTCCTCGGCGAGTTGGCCGTCATTGCCGGAGTTCCTCGCACAGCTACCGTCACGGCGGACACCGAAATGAACGTGTCGGTATTGAACCGACGAGAGTTCTCTTCGCTGCTCGACGAACAACCGAAACTGGCACGAAAGGTTCTCGTGGGAGCGGTTAAGCGCCTGCACGCACTCGAGCCCTCGATGGTCAAGTAACGGGCACCGTGCACCATAGATTTTTTGCTCTTCGCGCCCATGGCGACGTTGCCAAATTCGAATATGAGGACGGCATTGTCCGGTCGGCCGCGTCGGGGCTGCTCACCGAGGAGAGCGGAATCGACCACGTCGTTGCCGATGTAGCGACAGAGACCGCCCTCCATGGGGCCTCGGAGTTCGCGAAATCCTCCTGGGATGCTTCGTTGCTGATCAGCTCAGCAACACCTGACGAACCCGGTATCGCCGAGGTTCCCGATTTGGTCGCCGACGTCGCGATGGTCACCGAGAGTTGGCCAGCGAGGGTTCTCACTGCCGGCGGTCTCGACTCCACGTGGCACGGAACCACTGTTCCTGCGACGAAGACGTCGTTCGTCTTCCGGCGAGCCGCGGGCATAGATGCAGCGAGTTTCGAGGAGTGGATCCAAAACGAGCTGGTCGACACGGTGAACAATCTTGGCACCCGGGGGTCTCGGGCGATCCTGACGCGCGACGACGGCGACTTCGATGACCGTGCCATCGTCTCGATGTGGTTCGCCCAGGGCGACGATCTGTACAACGCCACGGCGACCGAAATCTTCTCTCCGTTTGCTGGCTCGTCGTTGATCGATGCCGATTCACTTCAGCTCTTTACCTCGGTCGAACACCGACTCGATCCCAACCCAAACGCCTGGTCGATGCCGACCGGCCCTCTGATGCCGGTCCGCGAGACGCCGGACGACGACTGAGCCCGTGACCATCGTTGTCGCTGGCTCGGCGAACCTCGACATTGTTGTAACAGTGCCGCACCATCCGGTTAGGGGCGAGACGGTCCTCGGTGGCGACCACGTCCGGGTTCCCGGTGGCAAGGGAGCCAACCAAGCCGTTGCCGCTGCTCGCCTTGGCGGCACCG
>CAZMYN010000021.1:0-24116 GCA_964570495.1 uncultured Acidimicrobiales bacterium
GAGCTGATCGACCCTCAAGGCCAACCCATGGACATTGGCGGCTACTTCGCACCCGACATAGCGCAAGGCGCGGCAGCCATGCGGCCGAGCCCAACGCTCAACGCCATCATCGACGCAATGAGCTAACAGCCAGTTCCTTCGAATGGCTAGCTAGGACTCGTCGACGTCCTGTTCGACTTCTGTGAGGTCGATCGTGGCACGGCCCGACAGGTTCTTGTCCATCTCGGTGAGGTCGATGGTGGGTTCGGCGTCGGCTTGGGCGGCGAGCTTTTGGGCTTTGCGCCGCTTGCGTCCGTACCACTCGCGTCCGAGCGTTGCGCCGAAGCTCATCGTGAACGGAGCGCCGAGAAGTAGGCCGATGGCAAACCATGTTCGGCGGCTCGGAACCTCGTCAAGCTTTTGGCGAGCGTCGGCGTCGAGCACGTCGGGTGCTCGGAACTCTCGAAGCCATTGCGCCCAGCTGTTCGGTACTTCTACGTCGACCGGTTCGATGCTCGGCCCGTTGAGGGTGAGCCAGTAGGTCGCCGCGAGCGCAGCGACGAACGAAAGAATTTCGAGAATTTGTCCACCGTCGGGCAGGAACCGCTGGCTGAATGGACCGAGTCGCTCTCGGGTGTGGAGGCGTCGGCTCCAGTGAAACCCTCCAAGTGCAATGAAGGGCCCAGCTGCGGTAATGCCGGTCAGGAACCAGCTCAGTGCTGAGCCCAGCTCACAGCGGCCCGTCTCGGCGCAGATGAACGTCTCGTCACCAAATCGTCCGTGGACGTACCGGGTTGCGAAGAACGCAACGATCACGGCGATCGGCAGGGTCTTGGCAATGGTCGGAATTCGGTTCATGGTCCGGGGTGCCAACTTGGAGTCCGGCCGTCCTGGATCTCTTCGCGCCCACCAAAGCGTGGGTCCCAGGCGCCTTGGGCTGCTCCAGGGTTCAGGGTCATGTATTTATGTTCCCACAACTGCTCACGGAAACCCTCGCTGCTCCGTGCAGCGGCCGCAACGATCGCGCCGAACACGAACCCGCCGACGTGGGCGAGCCACGCCACCCCGTCGCTTGGCGAGATGAAGAATTGGCTAGCGAACCAAAAGGCCAGAACCATCCAGGCCTTGAGTCGCAACAAGATGATCACGGCCAGTGTCTTGATCCGAGCCCACGGGAACCACACGAGATAGGCCCCCATCACACCAGCAACAGCACCCGAAGCACCGATCAACGGGATGTCGGAACCGGGGTCGGGGAAGACGTGGGCAGCGGTCGCAACGATTCCGGCCAGTAGGTAGAAGATCAGGTAACGCACTTTGCCGAGATGATCTTCGATGTTGTTCCCAAACACCCACAGGAACAACATGTTGCCTCCCAGGTGAAGTAGACCACCGTGGAGAAACATCGAGTAGACCGCCGCAAGGTAGACGTTCTTTTCGGGAAAGCGTGGCGCGTCGGTTGGAGAGTTGCAGACAGTTTCGGTCGAGGCGACCGAGGTGATGTCGTCGGCGTCGCCGAACAGGACCGAGCAGAATTCGCGCTCGCTGAGCGGCTCGCCTGTGGTGAGTTCGTCGGGGATGGCGGCGGTCCCGAACGTGAAGTCGGTTCCGGCGTTGATCTCGAAGGGCTGTACGAGAAAGTAGACGAGGATGTTCACGATCATCAACGCGATAGTGACGACCGGCGTCTTCATCGTTGGGTTTTCGTCGGACAAGGGGAACATCGCAACGGAGGTTAGTCGGCTGGGTATCACCGACCGAGAATCGGATAGTGGCCTGGCACCAGGACCCCCATTTGGTGCCAGGCACGAAATGGACTTACTGGGGGGTAGATTCCCCAACATGACTGCTGAATTTCTTGCTGGCGGACCGGTCGCCGACACCGTCCTCGCTGATGTCAAGACCCGCGCCGCGGCGCTCGCCGAACGAGGGGTGACCGTCGGCTTGGGCACGATTCTCGTCGGCGACGATGGTCCCTCAGCGTCGTATGTGAAGAAGAAGCATGAGACGTGCGAGGCCGCCGGACTCACGTCGCATCACAAGGAAATCGCAGCCGACGCTGGTCAGCAGGCGCTGCTCGATGCCCTCACCGAGTTCAACGAGAATCCAGACGTTCACGGCTACATCCTCCAGCTGCCGCTGCCCGATGGGTTCGACGCGGCCGAAGCTCTGGCGTTGATCGATCCAGCGAAGGACGCTGATGGCCTTCACCCGGAGAACCTCGGCAAGCTCGTGCTGATGGAGGACGGCCCTTTGCCGTGCACTCCCGCCGGCATTGTCGAGATGCTCAAGTTCTATGACATCGACGTGAAAGGGAAACACGTCGTCGTTGTTGGCCGTGGCACCACGCTCGGACGGCCGATGGCCCTCTTGATGACGACAAAGAACGACGGCGCGAACGCAGCCACCACGGTCGTGCATACCGGCGTTGGCGATATTGCCGAGTACACGAAAGAGGCCGACATTGTGATCGCGGCTGTCGGGCGTCCAGGCACGATCACCAAAGACATGGTCAAACCCGGCGCTGTCGTGGTGAGCGGTGGAATCAGTTGGGAAGGCAAGAAGCTTCTGCCCGACGTCAACGAAGATGTTGGCGAGGTCGCCTCGTGGATCACGCCGCGCCTCGGCGGCGTTGGACCGCTCACCGTCGCCATGCTGCTCAAGAACACCGTCGACGCGGCGGAACGAGCTCACCCTGGCTGAACCGAACGTCCCGGAGGCGTCGATACTTCGGCGCGGCATGCGGCTCATCGGCCGCAGCTTTCGGGCGCACCCGGTGCCACATGCGATAGCGGTCGTGGGTGCGGTGTTGTTCGCGGTCGCGATCGTGACGCTCAGCCGGGTAATCGGCTGGCTTACCGACAACGTCATCACACCGGGACTCTCGACCGACGGTGTGGACGGTTCCACCGTGCTTACCGGTTTTCTCATCATCGTGGCGATCGCCGCGGTACGAGGTGTGGGAGCGATTCTGCGCCGCTACTTCCTGTCGATGGCCGAGTCGCGCACGAAGGGCACGTGGCGAAGCCAGATCTATCGCCAATACATCGATCAGCCGGTCAGCTTTCATCGCGAACGACCAACGGGCGAGCTCATTGCACACGCAGACAACGATCTGGTTGTCGCCGGCCTCATGCTTCGTCCGCTCGCGTTCGCGATCGCAACGGTGTTGCTGGCCATCTTGGCGGTGATCTCGCTCGCCCTGGTGCATTGGTCCTTCGGCATTGTCGCGGTCGTGATCTTGCCGGTGCTCTTTGGAATCAACCGGATCTACTCGGATCGGGTAGCCACCCCCGCCGCCGAGGTGCAACAGGGTGTTGCTTCGGTGACCGGTGTGGCACACGAGAGCTTCGACGGAGTGATGGTCGTCAAGACGCTCGGACGAATCGATGATGAGGTCGAACGGATGCGCGCCGTGTCGTTCGATCTGCGCGAGAAGCGTCTCGTCGTCGGACGGCTTCGTGCGGTGTTCGAGCCGCTGCTCGAAATGCTTCCCAACCTCGGAATCATCGTCCTGCTTCTTCTCGGAGCGAATCTGGTGGCCGATGGCAACGCCAGCGTCGGTGACGTCGTCGGGGCGATGTCGTTGTTCAGTGTGCTGGGTCTCCCGATTCGGATCGTCGGGTTCTTTTTGCAATCGATGCCAGCCTCGGTCGTCGCACTCGAACGAATCGATGGTGTCCTCGATCTTCCGCTGCCAGACCGCGGCGACATGCCGATCGACTCGCTTGCTCCTGGCCCGTTGCAGTTGGCGTTCTCGGGCGTCGATTTTTCCCACGACGACCACACCGTTCTCGAGGATCTGAATCTCACGGTCGAGCCAGGCGAGACCATTGCGCTTGTCGGAGCAACCGGTTCGGGCAAGACCACGCTTCTTGAGCTGGCGGCGGGTTTGGTCCAACCCGACGCGGGGACCATTCGCCTCGCCGGGGTCGACTATGCCGAGCTCGAACCGAAGGCTCGGGCGGATCGTCTCGGCATGGTGTTTCAGGAGAGCTTCCTCTTCGCGCAGCCAATTCGCGAGAACATCACGATGGGCGAGGAGGCCACCGAATCCCAGATCGAAGCTGCTGCTGTACTGAGCCGAGCGGACGAGTTCATACGGCAAACCCCAGAGGGCTACGACACGGTCGTTGGCGAGCGCGGGGTGACCGTCTCTGGCGGGCAGCGGCAACGGATCGCTTTGGCGCGAGCGCTGTTCCGGTCGCCGTCGTTACTCCTGCTCGATGATGCGACCAGCGCCGTCGACCCGACGATCGAATCGGAGATTCTTGCTGGCCTCGATGGCCAGGACACGACGGTGCTCATGGTTGCCCACCGGCTCTCGACGATCATGCTCGCGGACCGTATTGCGTTCCTGGAGAACGGACGCATTGTCGCGACCGGGACACATGAGGAACTGCTTGGTTTCGACGGATACGAAACACTCGTCCAGGCATACGAGGTAGCGGGATGACGGCCCTTGGGGGAACGGAGCGAAGCGAAGTGACCATGTACCGGAAGTGTCGAGGACAACAGTGAGCATCGTTGGGACGCTTGAGGAGCTCGATGTTGAGCAGCCGGCGGCGATGGGGATCTTGCGGCGCGGATTGCGTAGCACGCCCGAGCTTCGCCAGGGTCTGAAGGTCACGATCGCGTTCGCTCTGTTGAGCTCGCTTGCCCGCCTGGTCCTGCCGGTGCTTATCCAGCAAGCGATCGATGGCGGAATCACCGATGGTGAGGTCGACGTCGGCTTCATCGTGCGGGCAGCGCTCGGCGCAGGCGCGCTCGTCCTGACGATCTATGTGCTGACGGTGCTGACCTATCGGCGGGTCATCGAAACGGCCGAGAACACCTTGCTCGCGACGCGGTTGCGGGCGTTTGAACACATCGAGAAGTTGAGCCTCGCCGAGCACACCTCGCGCAAGAAGGGTGTTCTGACCGCTCGGGTCACGAGCGATGTCGAGACCCTGGCGCAGTTTGCCCAATGGGGTGCACTGTCGTGGATTGTCAACTCGGCGCTGATTGTGGGAACGCTGGTCGTGATGGCGTTCTACAGCTGGCAGCTCGCCCTGTTGACGATTGTCGTGTACATCCCGCTGCTACCAATCCTGCGTTTCATCCAGCGGCGTCAGCTCCTTGCCTACAACACCGTGCGCACCCGGACCGGCGAGGTCATCAGCCAGACGTCCGAGGCGGTCGTCGGTGCCGCAACCATCCGCGCCTACGGCTATCAGGACTCGGTGCGCGACCAACTTGAAGAGGGAAACTGGTCGCTCGTCGATGCCCAAATCAACGCCCACAAGTACTTCTCGGTTCTTGGCCCCACGATGGATTTGTTCGGTGGTCTCGCAACCGGACTCGTCGTTGTTGTTGGGGTGCTTCTTGGGCCTGATGTCTTGACGGTGGGTCAGCTGACGGCGTTTCTGTTCTTGGTGACGCTGCTCATCCAACCCATTGCACAACTCGGCGAGGTGCTCGACCAGACCCAGACCGCTTTGGCTGGCTGGTGGAAGATCCTCCAGACGCTCGATATCGAGATCGACGTGAAGGAACCAGACCCTGGCATCGAACTTCCGAGCGGGGCCCCCGGCGTCGTGCTTCAGGACGTCAACTTCCGGTATCGGACGGGCGGTCAGGTTCTGCACGGAGTGTCTTTGGAGATCGAGCCGGGTACGTCGGTTGCGGTTGTTGGTGAGACGGGGAGTGGCAAGACAACCATGGCCAAGCTTCTCGCCAGGCTTGCCGATCCAACGTCGGGTGCCGTGCTCGTGGCAGGCCATGACCTGCGCGAAATTTCTGCCGAGAGCCGCAACGCGGTCGTCCGCATGGTTCCCCAAGACGGCTTCCTCTTCGACACGTCGCTGCGCGAGAACATCCGGTTCGGTCGTCCCGGATCGACCGATGCCGAGATCGACCAGGCGGTCGAGTCGCTCGGTCTTGGCGATTGGGTGTCGACCCTTCCCGACGGGCTCGACACGGCAGCTGGCGAGCGTGGCGAGAGTATTTCTGTCGGCGAACGCCAGCTCGTTGCGCTCATCCGAGCCGAGCTCGCCGACGCAGGGCTGCTCATCCTCGACGAAGCAACGAGCGCTGTCGATCCCGAGACCGAGGTCCGGATGGCGGCGGCTCTCGATCGTCTCAGCCACGGCCGCACGACTATCTCCATCGCTCATCGCCTGTCGACCGCAGAGCGAGCCGACACCGTGGTGGTGATGGATTTGGGTCAGGTGGTCGAAGCGGGTTCACACGAGGAGCTTCTTTCGGCCGGAGGGCCCTATAGCGAGCTGCACGCCGACTGGGTTGGCAACACGCAAAATAGCGGACGTCGGGCTTCGTAGATCTCCCGGTTCACCTGCTAGACAACGGGGGAGCTCGCAAAGGGGAGAATGAAATGCTTGGTTGGATTATTGGAATTATCGGTGGAGCGATTGCTGGTGCGATCATCGGATTCATCGCGCGAGCCGTAGTGCCAGGCGAGCAGAAACTGTCGGTTCCATGGACCATCGGGCTTGGCGTTGCAGGTATGTGGATCGGCCAGATCGTGGGCCGGATCATTCCTCCGGACAACGAAGGTGTCCCATGGATCTTGGGGACGCTCAGCGCTATTGGGCTCCTGCTCTTCTTGGTCAAGAGCGGCAACCTCTCGAAAATTCAAAACACGAACTAGTACCCCTGCGCTAACGCGTCGAGATTGATGGGCACGAGAATCGTCGGTTCGGGGATTGCCGAGCCTGGTTTGACCGTCACCAACCATGATCTCGAAAAGATCATGGACACCACCTACGAGTGGATTCGGTCGCGCTCGGGGGTTAGCGAGCGTCGCTTTGTCGAACGCGAAGGTATCGGTGCATCGGATCTCGCCGTCGAGGCCTCGCAGGCCGCGCTAGAAAATGCAGGTCTTGAGGTCGGCGACATCGACCTGATCGTCACCGCCACGATGACCCCCGACTTCTACGCGCCGGGGATCGCCCCACTCGTCCAAGACAAACTCGGAGCCGACACCGTCGCGGCGTTCGACCTGCGCCACCAGTGTTCAGGCTTCCTCTACGCCCTCGATCTCGCCGACGCGATGTTGAGCACCGGACGCGCGCGCCGCGCGGTGGTCGTCGGGGCTGAAGTCCATAGCGGGTACCTCCCATTTGGCGAATCGTGGGCCATTCTTCACGGAGCCGACAAAGAACCTCGCCAGGTCGATTGGGATGCAGCGACCGCTGCTCGCTCGTGGGGAGTGTTGTTCGGTGATGGGGCCGGGGCGCTCGTGCTCGAGGCCAGTGACGACCCCGGCGGATTCGGCGAACGAACGCTGCACACCGACGGGTCACTCTTCGAGTTGATTCACGTACCCGGCGCTGGACACACCAGCCGCCCCTGGCTCGACACCGCCGCGCTCGAAGCGGAGCTGCACGTTCCGCGCATGAACGGTGCCGGGCTGTTCAAGAACGCAGCACGGCTAATGCCCGACTCTGTGCGCACGGTCATTGGTAAGGCTGGCCTCGCGATCGATGACCTGGATCTCGTGATCAGTCATCAGGCCAATGACCGCATCACCGAGGCTGTCAGAAAGCAGCTCGGCGTTGGCGAAGACGTTCTGCCGAGCAACATTGCACTCCACGGCAACACCACCGCGGCGACCTTACCCATCCTCTTTCACGAGATGGCGATGGCCGGGCGGGTAGCTCCAGGCCAACTGCTCGCCTTCACCAGCTTTGGGGCCGGCGCCCACTGGGGCGCAATGTTGTACCAGTCTTAGTCGGTCATCACCGGCTGGTCGCCTCTTGGCCCTGTACCCTCATGAGCGAAGAATCCCCTTTCTCGAGGAGCAAACGTGAAGAGTCCCGTACGCGTCGCCGTCACCGGAGCAGCTGGCCAAATTGGCTACAGCCTCCTCTTTCGAATCGCCAGTGGCGAAATGCTCGGCAACGATCAGCCCGTCATCTTGCAGATGCTCGAAATCACGCCTGCGCTCGGTGCTCTCGACGGGGTAGCGATGGAACTCGACGATTGCGCGTTCCCGCTGCTGCACGGAATGGTCAAGACCGACGACGCCAACGTTGCGTTCGCCGACGCGGACTACGGCCTGCTCGTTGGGGCGATGCCTCGCCGCGACGGCATGGAGCGCGCCGACTTGCTCGAAGCCAACGGCGGAATCTTTGGCCCGCAGGGCAAGGCAATCAACGACAACGCAAACAAGGACGTCAAGATCCTGGTGGTGGGCAATCCAGCCAACACCAACGCCCTGATTGCCCAGGCCGCAGCCCCCGACATCGACCCGCGCCAATTCACTGCAATGATGCGCCTCGATCACAACCGTGCGCTGACCCAGGTCGCCCAGAAGGCGGGCGTGGCGGTCACCGACGTAACCAACATGACCATCTGGGGCAACCACTCCGCAACCCAGTATCCGGATCTGTTCCGTACCAAGATCAACGGCGAGAACGCGGCCGAGAAGATCGACGATCAGGCGTGGCTCGAGAACGACTTCATCCCGACCGTGCAAAAGCGCGGCGCAGCGATCATCAAGGCCCGTGGCCTTTCCTCGGCGGCGTCTGCTGCCAACGCGGCAATCGATCACATGCACGATTGGGCGCTCGGTACGCCTGACGGCGACTGGGTATCGATGGGCATTCCGTCTGACGGCAGCTACGGCGTCCCGGAAGGCGTTATTGCCTCGTTCCCGGTCACGTGCGCGAACGGTGACTATTCAATAGTGCAGGACCTCGAACTCGACGATTTCAGTCGGGCCAAGATCGATGTGTCCGCAGCAGAACTGGTCGCAGAACGCGAAACGGTTGGGGGATTGGGCCTGCTATAGGCCTACTTTTGGTACCTAGTTCGCCCGGACCTGTCACGAATGGGTGAAGAGCAGTAGGCTCTTTTTGGCGACCAACCTCAGAGAGTTGAAATTCCATGAGAGTAATGTCACGTAAAGCGTTCGTAACGCTGCTCATCGCGATGATTGCAGCGATCGGCATAGCGTTTAGCGCTCTACCGGTGTTGGCGGCCGATCCCGAGCCTACGGTCGAAGATACGGCCCGCCTTCTCGGTTACATGTGGGGTGACGGCGCCGAGACCAACGGCGAGTGGCAACTCACGGGCCCTAGCGGTGCCTCAAGCCTGATCGAAGAACTCGTCGTGATCCACGGTGGAACCTGGATTAATCGATCGAACTTGCACTTCACATTGCCGGCTCCATACAACTGGTCGGATTGGAAAGATGGACTGCCCGATAACTCCGCGGACGTCCGTGCCGCCGTCGAGAATCCGCACTTTCTTGCCGCGCTGATCGAGACCGAAGGGTCGACCTTCGGCCAGATCTACGATCAGAGCCGCTGCTGTGTTCCTGGCTTTACTCGTGGTCGCCTGACCGAGCTTCGAGATCTGCTCGTGCGCAGTGGCTATCAGACAACGCAGTTCACGCAGTTCAACAATGTCGACAGTGGCCGCGTTGATATTGGCGAGGCAGAGTTTGCTGAACTCCGCTCAAATCTTGAATTCGTTTGCCCGGTTTCAGACGCCGCGATTCGAGTTCCCGGTGGTACCCAATACGGCCAATACGGAAACATTTCTTGGATAGACGCTGGCTCTCCCTGGGCCGACGTCGTGCGAACCAGTTGCTCGGCTGGTCAGTCCGTGCCAGCCCCGACGGCTCCGGTTGGAACGTGTTCTGTTCGTGCAGATGGATCGAATGCTGTCGTCGAATGGACCTTCAGCGTGGGCGACGCCAATATTCGCCGGGACGACCGGTTCATCGTCAACGCTGCGATCCGCGACGGTTCGTGGTCCGAGAGTCTCGCGGCGGGAACCTACAGCTACGAGATCCGAGCCGTTGCCTTTGGTCAACAGTCGACGGCGAACTGTGGAAGCGTCACCATCGGCGCAGGGGCTCCAGCTCCAGCGCCAGCCCCTGCACCCGCTCCGGCCCCCGCGCCACCAGTTGATGGAACGCCCTGCATCCTTGAGCCGGCCATCGACGATCAAGTTCTGCTTTCGTGGGACAACTTCGGTGAGAACACCTATTTCGTCCGCAAGAACAACCGGTGGGCTCAGACCGTTCCTGGACAACTCATCACCTTGGCCAGTGGCTCCCTCCAGGACGTGTGGGAGATCCGCTACTTCGAGCAAGGCAGTGCGGTTGATATCCCCTGCACCTCCGGTGGTGGTGGCGGCGCTCCCGCGCCTGTCGCTCCACCGTGCACCGTGTCGTTTGCTGGAGGCGCTCAAATTTCGTGGGACGCCGTAGACGGTCAGGCGAGCTATCAGGTGCGTCGCAACGGCCGTTGGATCGCAACCGTCCACAACAACACCGTGTCGTATGTCGATGCGGCTGGCTCGGCCAACGACAGCTATGTCATACGCTATTGGCGAAATGGATCCCCAACCGATATTGCCTGCGTCTAAACGGCCCGCACAGTATGTGCGTCGCCCCATAGCGCTCATTGCCCTTATTGCAGCCTTTGCGTCGCTTCTTGCAGTGAACGTGGTGAGCGCGCCCGCGGTCGCTGCACAACAAGCCACGCCAACAATCGGCGAGACCGCACGTCTACTCGGCTATTTGTGGGCCGACGGGAGCTTCGACAACGGCGTGTGGGACGCCACCGGCCCAAGCGGTGGATCAGAGATCATCCAGCGACTCGTCATCGATCACGGCGGTACGTGGATTGATCAAGCCGACCTCGTCTTCACCCTGCCAGCCCCGTACGACTGGGAGGACTGGAAGGACAGCTTGCCCAACGACGACGCTCGTACTCGCGAAGCAGTACTTCACCCGCATTTCCTCGCCGCACTGCTCGAAGGTGAGGGCTCGATCGCGGGACTGGTCTATGACCAGAGCTCGTGTTGTACTCCGGGCTTTTTGCGCGGTCGCCTAACCAGCCTCCAATCAATGCTGCGCGACCGAGGGTTCTCGACCGCGAGCATTACCCAGTTCGCTGATGCCGAGAGTGGTCGGGTGAACATCGCACCGAGCGAGTTTGCGGAGCTTCGCGCCGGTCATGAGTTTGTGTGTCCGTCCGTCCTGAACGGAATCCGTGTTCCGGGAGGCCAGGACTTTGCCGACCATGGCCCGATCCGGTGGTTCCAAGGGTCTAGCGAATTCGGCGACGTGGTTCGTACCGACTGCGTGATTGGTCAACCAATCACCAGCGTCGGCCCAGCGGTCGGTGACTGCGTTGCGACCAGTGACGGAAACGGTGACATCAGAGTGACGTGGAGCTACCAGCAAGGCACCGTCACGATTCGACGCAACGGCACCTTCGTCGATGCCGTGTCAGCCGTAGACAAGGTGTACGTCGACGACGCGCCCGCAGGTAGCTTCAGCTATGTCGTTCGGGTCAACCTCGATGGCAGACTCTCCGACGGCAATTGCGGAGTCGTTGCGACGACCGACCCGTTCAAACCTGGCCCACCTGTCGGAGCCAAATGTGGCGGCGAGATCGTGACTCTGATGGGCACTGGAGGCGCCGACGTTCTCGACGGCACGACCGGCGTCGACGTGATCCACGGCTACGGAGGGAATGACCTCATTCGTGGCTTTGGACAAGACGACATCATCTGCGGTGGCTTTGGTGACGATCGGATTCGGGGCGGCTTCGGCAACGACATCATCCGCGCCAGCGCGGGAGCCGACCGAATCGACGCTGGAGCCGGTGCCGACGTCGTCTTTGGCGGCAGCGGACCGGACGTGATCTTCGGTAGGCGCGGACCCGACACTTTGCGCGGCGAAGCCGGTGACGACATTTTGCGAGGCGGCGATGGATTCGACACTAACGAAGGCGGAACCGGGGCGGACGTGCTCTTCGGGGGACCGCACATCGATTCGTGCGCCGGCGGATTCGGAATCGACCGGATCCTCCAAGACTGCGAGACCCGGATCGACTGAAGATCCGGATCGACTAGAGACAGCAGCAGCTTCTATTTGAGGAACTTGCTCGTCGTGTTGTCCGCCAGGACCTTGCCGTTGGTCTGGCAGGTCGAGCAGTAGTTAACCGAGTACTTCACGTACGCAACCTCACGAATCGCGTCGCCGCATCGCGGGCATGGCTCGCCGGTCTTGTTGTGCACCGCAGAGGGCCGGTTCTTCGACGCAACAATCTCGGATTGGGCGTTCTCGAATTCGAGGCTCGCCGCGATGCACGTGGAAATGGCTTTGCCGAGTGAGTCGACGTCATCCGCGGACAGCTTTGAGGTGTTTGCGAACGGGGAGAGCTGAGCTTCGTGGCAGACGTCGTTGGCGAGGCGTCGACCAATCCCCGCAATGATCCCCTGACGGCGCAAGAGCCCGTGCAGGCGCATCGAGTTGTCGGCGAGCAACGCCCCGAGCGTGTCGGAATCGATGGTGTCGGCGTTTGGCCCGAGCCCTTGCAACGGGTCGATCGAATCCAGATCCTGGTCAGCGTCGATCACCCAAACACCCGCGCGCTTGTCGGTACCAGCTTCGGTGAGGAGCAGCGCCGTGCCGTCGTCGAAGGTGAAGCGAGCCTGACCACCCCGGGGTTTGGCCGATTGCTTCTCATCGGGACGGAGGCGTCCGCCCTGCATCAGGTGGATGATGAACACGTTTGGGCCAAACCACAGCAGAAGGTATTTGCCGCGCGTCGTGACTCGATCGAGGGTGTGGCCGTGCGATGTTGCTGGGTCCGGAGCGAACGTCTTGAGGACGTAGAAGGTGATCGGCCGGAACTTCTCGAGCGTCTTGCCGACGAACTCGTTGGCTATCCGTTCGCCATGGGCCTGAATCTCCCCGATCTCAGGCATTCGAGTTTCCGCTACTCAGAAGTTGGCTCAGAAGCGGACCAACCTCGAGTAAACGGTTCATGTCGCCATCGATCGATAGCCGTCCGGCAAGAAACGCGCCTTGGGCGTGGGTCTCTCCGGCGCGAAGTGCCGCTGCGGTGTCTGCGTCTTGAGTCATGACGATGTCGGGCGAAGAAGCCGAACCCAGCTGAACATCGACGGTGTTGTCGGCGACAACAACGTGGTACGTCTCGACGGTTCCGTCTTCGGAGGTGATTCGCTGCTCGAGAACGAACGTTGCATCTGCGGGGATCTGCGATGCGTCGATTCCCTTGAGGGTCGCGATCGCGTGTTCACCAAACTCTGTCATGGGCACAGTTTGGCAACAAACGCTGCGACACTGCACATGTGAACCTGCCTGTGGGATCCGAGACGCTCCACGAGAGCAATGGCGATCCAGCCTGGGTCGAGGTGTGGGACAACTGGTTCGTGATTCCCGAGGATGGGGTCGGCGGCTATGTGTCGCTGACGGTGCGGCCCAGCGACGGTGTCTGCTGGTACTGGGGATCGCTCATTGGTTTAGGCGGACACGACCTCGTTACGGTCCTCGCCGACGACCTGCCGCTTCCGCGAAACGGTTCGATGGAACTGCGGGGTCCGGCGATCTGGACCGAAACCACGGTGCTTCGCCCGTTCGAACACCTCACCACCGACCTGGAGGCGTTCGGAGTATCGATCGACCAACCGACCGACGTGTGGACCGGCGCCTTTGGGGACCGTGTCGCAGTTGGCTTGGAACTCGACTGGGACACCGCTGGGGTGCCAGGGCCGTCGCCGGTTTCGGGAACAACTGGGTATCGCCTCGTCGGAGGGATGCACGGCGAAGTTCTGCTCGACGAGACGAAATGGGAAATAGAGGGGGTTGGCGTTCGCGACCACTACTGGGGAGTTCCCGACTCGACCTCGACGTGGCGCGCGTGGGCGAGTCGAGACGGCGAATTCGTACATTCCGACGGCGGACGGCTCGATACGAGCGGCGGTCTCGACGTCAACGCCATCATGTCCACGCTGCCGGTCGGCGAGGTTCACCCCGGACTCACCGTTGCGGGCTGGGCCCCTGCTGGGGGAGCGGGCAAGCGCCACGCACGAGCGCTGCTGATCGACGAGCGTGGTGGTGGCTGGTTAGAGATTGTCCGCTAGTTCGAGCTCGTCGTGACCCTCGGTCTCCGACGGGGCGAAATAGCTGAGCGCCACGACAAGGACAGCGGCAACCACGGCGAGAACGATCGGCAGGACGGTCGGAGCTCCGTTGGGAAGGCCGAGCCCGGTTCCCGAGACGGTTTCGATGTCGTCGTGGCCAACAATGCCAACGCCGTTCGGCCAGGGCCACAGGACGCGTAGCGAGCCAAGCATCAGCCCGAGCAGAATTGCCATGACCGTGTCGTGGTAGGTGTCGAGCACGTGGTTGAGAAACGAGCTGAAGATCGCCAGGCCGATGATCGCGCCAATTCCGATCAGCGCGATTTCCGAGATGATTCGCTCGTCAACGGCGTTGAGCACGATGGCGTACATGCCGATCATCAACAAGATGAACGAGCCGCTGATGCCGGGGAGGATCAGGGCGCAACTGGCGAGCGCTCCGGCGAGAACGAGCACGAAGGCGCTGGGATCACTGACCGGCCCGGACTGGAAGCCCAGGACGAAGAACAACACGATGGCGACCGCGAGGGCGATCACGGCGTGCATCTTGTTTGGCTCTTTCAGAAGAGCGCGGGCAACAATCATGGAGCCAATGACGAGGCCGAAGAACAACCCGGCCATCGATTCGGCATGGTTGATCAAGGCGTCTTCGATCAACCCCGACAAGATCACGATTGCGGATGCGAGTCCGAGCAGGAGCGGGATGAGGAACATCCAGTCGACCGACTTGAGACCGTTGGCAAAGCCGCTCAGATCGCCTCGGCATAGGCGACCGAGCGCCTTAGAGCCTCGGCCAATATTGCTGATGAGCCCCTTGTAGATCCCGAGGATGAGCGCGACTGTTCCCCCGGAGACTCCGGGGACAACATCGGACGCACCCATTGCGAAGCCGCGCGCCATCTGGGCAAAGAATCGGTTCACCATTACGAAGAACCTATCGGCAAGCCATGATGGGCGTGTGACACGTTTGGGTGAGGAATCATCAAATTTTCGACACGTTGTGCAACCGGTTACCAACGCAGCGGTGACGCTGCATGCCGAAGCGCTCTTCCGTGAGGCGCCGTCGACCACGGATTCGCAAGACCCCGTACTGCTGTTGTCCGAGGCCGAGGCGCCAAGCTCGCGCTGGCCCGGTGAATTGTTGGTCGGAATCGCTCAACGGTCGCCCGGGGCGATCTGGTTCGATACCCGCGACTGCGGCCGCAGCAGCTGGGCAACCGAGCCATACTCCCTCAGCGACCTGGTCGATGATGCGGTCGCGGTGCTCGATTCGTTCGACGTCGAGCGCGCGCACGTATTCGGTCGTTCTATGGGAGGACAGGTCGCGCAGCGCCTTGCCGTTGCCCACCCCGATCGGGTCTCGGCACTGACGCTTCTCAGCACCACGCCCGGCCAGCCCGAGCGGTTCGGGCTGCCCGCGCAATGGTTGATCGACAAGATGAGCGAACGCCTCTTCGCCGATGCGCCCGCCGACACCGAAGGACGAGCCGCGTGGATTACCGAACAGCAGGAGTGGTTCTCGGGGCCGGTCTTCGGGTTCGACCGTGAGGCGCTGCTAGCGGCCTACCGCGAAGAGGTCGACACGATGTGGCGCGGACCGAACCTGCACGGCCACGCTGTTGTTGAGGCCAGCGAAACAATCGCAGACCTCGGATCGATTCGTGCGCCGACGCTGATCCTGCATGGAACGGCCGACCCGGTCCATCCCATCGAGCACGGTCGTGCTCTGGCCGAGCTCATTGCTGGAGCACGCCTGAACCTGGTGGAAGGCCTGGGCCATGAGCTTCCGCCAACGTTTGTGCCAGAGCTTCTTCGGTTGATGTTTGCGACGTGAGCTCGGGCCGGGTCGTCTCGATGACGGCTCGACTACCGCGGTCGTACGTGAAGTAGTTCCACGCCCAGTTGAGAAAGACGCTGATCCGGTTTCGAAAGCCCATCAGCATCACCAGATGAAGAGCGAGCCACGCCACCCATCCAAGAAACCCGCTGACGCGCTTGCCGTTGGGGAGTTGGACGACGGCCGCGTTGCGCCCGATCGTGGCCATCGAGCCTTTATCGACGTAGCGAAATTCGGGTTCGGGGGTGGTGGTGCTGTGGCCATGCGCGAGCGAATCGAGGATCCGATCGGCGACGAACTCGCCGCCTTGGATAGCAACAGGAGCGACCTGTGGCACGAGCCCGTCGGCGTTTGGTTGTGGTGTGGCGGCGAGGTCGCCAATCGCGTAGACGTTCGAATGGCCCGGGACGCGCAGTTGATCGTCGACGATGACTCGTCCGCCTCGCCCTACCTCGAGTCCGAGTTGCTCGGCGAGCGGGTTTGCTTTAACCCCTGCTGCCCACACCACGGTGGTGGTCGGAATTGTCGAACCGTCGGCGAGTTCACAGCAGGTCCCGGTGATGCTCTTTACCTGTTGTTCGAGCATCACCTCGACACCGATCTCGCGCAGTCGCGCGGCGGCTTTGTTCTGCAACGGGGGAGCAAAGCCTCCAAGCAGCGCACCTTGTCCCTCGATGAGAATGATCCGCACGAGTTTCGGATCGATTTCGGGAAAGTCTGGGAGAAGGACACGATTCGTGAGTTCGGCGTAGCCGCCAGCCATCTCGACTCCGGTCGGGCCACCTCCAACGATCGCGAACGTCGTCGATGCAGGGTCGACTGTTTCACCTCGCGCAATCGAGTTTGCGACCTGGTCGAATATGGAGATCACGTGTTGGCGAAGTGCCTCTGCGTCGGCGGTGCTCTTGAGGCCAAACGCATGCTCCTTGACTCCCGGCACGCCAAAGTCGGCGGTGACGGCTCCCAGCGCGAAGATGAGCGAGTCGTATTCGACTCGCGTCTCGTCGTCGAGCACCACGGTCTGGGTATCAAAATCGACGTGTACGACTCGACCTTGCAGCGCCCGAAGTGACTTGTTGTCGCGTGCGATTCGGCGGGTCGTGTAGGAAATGTCGCCAGCATCGAGGCCAGCGGTGGCAACTTGGTAGAGCAGCGGCTGAAACGTGTGATGGTTTCGCTGATCGATCAGCGTTGCCGATACCGCCGCTCCCGTCTTCGTAACCTGTTTGGCCGCGGCAAGCCCGCCAAAGCCTGCTCCCAAAATAATTACGCGATGCAACGCCATGATGTTCTCCTGAACCTTGTGCCTACCCTCGCCACGATCGGGTCATCCGTCAAGGCGAACGGTGTTCGCTCAAAGTTCATTCTTCTGAAAGCTCTCCTAAAGTGGGGGCTTGTTGGAGTGACGCGGAACACTTCGGCTCCGAAGTGTGTTCACTAGGTGGCGAATGAAAGGACTCGAACGTTGACGACCTCACCCGTGCGCTCAACCGTGACATTGCGTGACTATCAAGCAGTCCGCAACGAAACCGAACTCCTCGCGCAACCTCTTTCGCCCGAGGACCAGCAGGTCCAGTCGATGCCCGACGTCAGCCCAACGAAGTGGCACCGGGCCCACATCACCTGGTTCTTCGAGACGTTCCTGCTCATCCCGCACCTTCCGGGTTACGCGCCTTTCGACGATCAGTTTCAGTTCCTCTACAACTCCTATTACGAGTCGGTCGGAGAGCGCCAAGCACGCCACGAGCGCGGGCTGATCTCGCGTCCCAGCTCCTCTGAGGTCGCGCAGTACCGCAACCACGTCGACGCCGCGATGGTTCGCTTCATCGACGAAGTCGCCACCGGCGACGATGCGTTAAGCGCTCTGGTGATTCTTGGGCTTCACCACGAACAGCAGCACCAAGAGCTGTTGTTGATGGACATCAAGCATGTCTTGTCGAGGAACTCGACACGGCCCAGCTATCACGAACTGCCAAGCACGGGCGACCGCGACCGAGTCGGCCCCATGACCTGGCAGTCCTTCGATGGCGGTGTCATCGAGATTGGCTATGAGGGCGACGCGTTCCACTTCGACAACGAGGCTCCACGCCACCGCGTGTTTCTCGAGCCGTTCAGCATTGCGAATCGCCTCGTGACCAACGGCGAGTGGCTCGACTTCATGGCCGACGATGGCTATCACACTGCCGCGAACTGGCTGTCTGCAGGTTGGGCCACGATCCAAGCCGAGGAATGGGAAGCCCCGATGTACTGGGAGGCGACCAGCAGCGGTTGGCACGTCCACACACTCCACGGCTTCGTGCCCGTCGATCGCGATGAACCAGTAAGCCACATCAGCTACTTCGAAGCCGATGCCTATGCCCGATGGGCAGGGGCCCGACTTCCAACAGAAGCCGAATGGGAGCACGCGACTACAGCGAGCGTCACCGACACGACGGCGCCCTACGGGCGTTTTCATCCCCGGGCCGGCACCGCCGGAGGTGACTACCAGCAGGCCTTTGGCGAGGTCTGGCAATGGACGTCGAGCGCGTACGACGCCTATCCGGGCTTCCGTCCTGCCGACGGTGCTGTTGGCGAATACAACGGCAAATTCATGGTCAACCAGTACGTCTTGCGAGGCAGCTGTTGTGCCACCCCGGTCGGCCACGAGCGGCCCACCTACCGAAATTTCTTTCCCACCCATAGTCGATGGATGTTCAGCGGGCTCCGGCTCGCAAACGACTAGATCGTCCCGAGAGGACCCAACTCAAGTGACCCCCCAAAGCACTACTCGTCTGCGTATCGATACCCACCTCGACGAAGACCACTTCGACCGTGCTCTCCGCGAGGACGTTCTCAAGGGACTGACGGCGGAGTTCAAAGAGCTGCCACCGAAATGGTTCTACGACGACCACGGCAGCCAGCTCTTCGATCAGATCACTCGGCTTCCCGAGTACTACCCGACCGAAGCCGAACGCTCGATCCTGAGAGATCACGCGATGGATATTGCCGCTGCCTCGGGTGCCGACACCTTTGTCGAGCTCGGATCGGGGACAGCCGACAAGACGCGAGTGCTGCTCGACGCCTTTGCCAAGACCGGACAGATCGACACCTTTGTTCCGTTCGACGTGAGCGGTGGAATTCTGCGTTCGAGCTCAGAGGAACTGCTCGATGAATATCCGAACATGGAAATCCACGGAGTCGTCGGCGACTTTGAGCATCATCTCGGAGCGATCCCAACAGGGGGCCGCAAGCTCACCGCACTTCTCGGCGGCACCGTTGGAAACTTCGCCCCCGGGCCACGCAAGGGCTTGCTGACCGACATCGTCGGCGGCATGCAAAAGGGCGATACGTTGCTGCTCGGCACCGACCTGGTGAAAGACCACGACCGTCTCGTCCGTGCCTACGACGACTCCCAGGGCGTCACTGCCGAATTCAACAAGAACGTCCTGACCGTCATGAACCGTGAGCTCGGCGCGAACTTTGATCTCGACTTCTTTGAGCACGTCGCCCGGTTCGACACCGAGAACGAATGGATGGACCTTCGACTCCGCTCGCTGCGCGCGCAGACCGTTGAGGTTCCCGCGCTCGACCTGACGGTCGAGTTTGCCGAGGGCGAAGAGATGCGCACCGAGATCTCGGCGAAGTTCCGCAAGGAGCGTGTTGCCGACGAGCTGTCCACCGTTGGTCTTGAGCTCATCGAGTGGTGGACCGACGACAACGACGATTACGCGTTGTCGCTTTCGGCTCTCCGATAGTCAAACCCCATCGCATTCTGCGTGATCGATTGCGATGTGTCGGCAACTGGCGGGGGATTGGCCCTACCGTGAGTGCTTATGAGTGATTCAAATCTGTCATTGCTAGGGGCGAAACTCACTGCTGATGGCGTTCGCAGATTTATCGAACAGGTAACGAACAACGGCGCCGATGGCGACGGTGAACGAACGCCGATCTGTATTTGGGGTGTGCATGGCATTGGCAAGACAGCCATCGTCGAGGACATTGCACAAAGCAACGGTTGGAAGTTTGCCTACGCTGCGCCAGCGCAGTTCGAAGAGATGGGCGATCTGCACGGGCTTCCGGTCATCGAGGGTGCAACGACACGGTTCGCTCCACCGGATTGGGTGCCGACCGAGCCGGGACCCGGGATCTTGTTGCTCGACGACTTCAATCGAGCCGATGATCGAATCTTGCGCGGCATTATGCAGTTGCTTCAGCGCGCCGAGCTGGTCAGTTGGTCGCTGCCGCCGGATTGGCACATCATCGTCACGGCCAACCCCGAAGGCGGCGACTACAGCGTGACCCCGCTCGACGACGCGATGTTGACCCGCATGTTGCACGTCAGCATGGAGTTCGAACACAAGGTTTGGGCGCGTTGGGCCGTGGAGGCCGGGGTCGACGAACGAGGCATAGCGTTTGTGCTCGCCTATCCCGAAATGGTGACCGGGTCGCGCACGACGCCCCGCTCACTCACCTACTTCTTCGAACAGATCCGCCCCATCGATGATCTTCGGGCCAGCTGGGATCACGTCCACGCCCTCGCGCTGAGCGCCCTCGATCCCGAAGCGGCCACCGCGTTCATGTCGTTCGTGAACGATGGCCTGACCAATTTGGTGGCTCCCGAGGAGATTCTCGACGGCGAATGGCCCGAGACCGAGAAACGAATCGCGGAGCTCGCTCGAGATGAAGACGGCGTACGACTCGACCGCCTCAATGCAATGGCCGTCCGGTTGTTCCTGGCCGTCAGCAAAGAAGGCTTTGTCCCGACGAAGGAGCAGGGAACGAACCTCGTGTCGTTTCTGACCAGCGACGTACTTCCAAGCGACCTGCGCCTGACCCTTCACCGGGATCTGGTCGACGAGGCAGGCCCCGAGGTTGTCGAGGTCATGCGGGACAAGGCGCTAGCTGAGATGACGCTGGCCTCGATGTGAGCGAGGCCAACAGCGACGCGAATGGTGATGTCGTTGACCCGTTGTTGCGAGCTCGAGCTGACGAGGAGTTGGGTCGAGCAGTCATTGCGCTCATCCGCGAAGAGCCGTTCTTTGGCCACCTGTTGTCGGGGATCAATCGTGAGATCACGAACGAGCAGACCAGCGCTGGCGTCACGATTCGCAAGGGTCGTCCGCTGCTGCGTATAAACCCCGACTTCTTCGTCAACGGGCTTCCCGAGCAAGGGCAGCGAAGCGCGGTCATCAAACACGAGGTCCTACATCTGCTGTTGGATCACCCTGGACGCTTTGATCCAACGCACATGGACGCACAAATTTTCGCTCTGGCGGCAAACGTCGTCGTCAATCAGTTGGTCGGCGACAAGTGGCCATCGCCTCCGGGTGCAATCGACCTCGACTCGTTCGACTTTCCCCTTCCGCCGGACATGAGTGTCGAGTGGTATTACCGGGAACTCATGGAGCACCGGGACGAGATTCCCGAGGAGATGGAGCCCCGTCATTCCGACAGCGCTCAATGGGGCAACTCCGAGGATCAATCCGAGGAATCGATCAGCCAGCACGAACTGGCCAAGGCAATGCGCGATGCCAAGGACCGCTCCGGGGAGGACTTCGACGAGTTGGACGCTCAGATCCAGGAACTTGTCGAGTCGTTGATCGAGGAATTGCAGCCGTCGGTAAATTGGCGGCGCGTAATCCGCATGTTCACCAATTCGAGTCGGCGAACGCGCATCGCGAACACCTTGCGTCGACCTTCGAAGCGATACGGCACCTACCCAGGTATCAAGGTCAAACGCATCCATCGTCTTGCGGTGGTCGTCGATACCAGCGGGTCGATCAAAGAGGATTCGTTCGGCGACTTCTTTGCCGAAGTCCGAGCCATCTGGCGACAAGGTTCACAGGTCACCGTGATCGAGGCGGACAACGCTGTTCGAGATACCTGGGAGTATCGGGGTCAGGTTCCGCCGAAGGCCAAGGGCCGAGGTGGCACCAAGTTCGATCCGGCGTTGCAATGGGTTGCCGATGCAACGCCGCCGTTCGACGCGGTGTTGTACTTCACCGACGGAAAGGCGCCAGCCCCGACCGTTCGCACCGGGTGCGATGTGCTGTGGGTGCTGTCAGCTGAAGGTGATGAGCGCACGTTGAACGGTCAACGTGTGGTCACGCTTTCCCACTAGTCGGGCGCCGCTTTGAGCGACGGGCCGCCTTCGCCCCAACCCGCTCGATCTTGTCGGCGAGCTCGACCGGGATTTCCTGGGCGTCGTTCTCGCGAAGAATGACGACTTCTAAGTTTGCTAATCCAATGAGCGGGGAGAGGTCGGTGATCCCTGGCGAGTTACGCATATCGAGCGAGCGAAGGCTCTTCGCGTGACGGAGCGTCTCGAGCGATATCGGTGCGGTAACCCGCACCAGGTTGAGGGTTTCGAGCCCCGGCAATTCTCCGACATTTCCGAGGGTGGTAAGCGTGGGACCCCAGAAGGCAATCTTGGGATGAAGAAGTTTGGTTCCTGGTGGAAAGACGCCGCCGGCGAACTTGGTGGTCCGGTTGAATTGAACCGCTCCCAGTGTTTCGAGCTTCGTGAGATCAAACCCCGGTCCGGCGCCGATCAACTCTCCGACGTGACGTAAATCGGGCGCGTGGAAGGAGCCACGGACGACCTGAAGTCGATCGATGCGTCGACAGCCGGGCACCTCAACGTTGCCTTGGCATAACAGCTTCCCGAAAGACTCAAAGCCTTCCAACGACAGGCCGCCGCGGGCCTCGACTTCAACCAGGTTCGGGACTCTGGCTTGGTTGAGCGGTTCGGTCATCTGGAGGCGACCTCGGATAGATCGCAGCGCCGGGAAGACGGCATCGGGGTGGAAATCGACCCGCACGCCGTCGAGGTGCTCGAGGGATTTGAGCGATGGGAGTGGACCGGGGAAACCCGGACCCCTCATCCGTAGGTGGGACAGGCGGGGGAACCGCTCCAGTGGACGCAGGTCCATTCCCTGGTCCGTCGCCGAAATATAGAGGTCGAGGCGAGTGAGTGACGTGAGTCCGTCAAGGCCATCGATCCAGAGCGGTGGGTCTGCTATGTGCGGCTTCCGGGGAGCCCCCAGTTGAAGCGAGGTCACTTCGTTGCGAAGGGGAAGCTCCGACACAGCGAGGAGGTGCGCCATTGCGAGACCGAGCCAGGCATCGCCGATGGTCGACTGTTCGAAGATCCCGCCTCGTACAAGCGTCGGGAAGCGCCGGTGGCGCGGTTGCTTCTCGGGCATCGGCGGTGGGGCACCCACTCCGGCCAACAGCGCCGCAAAGACCGCCTGATCGCCCAGCGCCGCGGCGAGCTCCACCCCTTGGCGGATCGACGCGGCATCGGCTTGGGTAACAAGCGATGCAATGGCGTTGACCTGCTGACGTTGCTGTTCAGTTAGTTGGTCGCTCTGCTCCACGTTGTGACAAGTCTAGAGACCGACCAGCACGCACTCGCACTTCAACAGTGCGACCGTCTCGTCGTGTGAGCCCGAAGTTGGCCTATACAACCGTGAGACCTGGTCGGGCAGAGAATCTAGAATCGGTCAATGCCTCGATTGTTCGTCTATGGAACGTTGCGTTCTCCCGTTGGCGGACCGCCCGAGGACACGCAGTACCACGGCCGTATTGCTGACGGCATCGAGAGCGCCGCGCCAGCGTTGCTCGACAACGCTGTCTTGATCGACTGCGGGTCGTATCCGGCACTTGGGCCTGGTGACGGGGTTGTCCGAGGTGAGGTGTTCACGATCTCCGACGACGTCCTCGCTGTAGCCGATGGGATCGAAGGCCACCCCGACTTCTACGAACGCCGGGTCGAAACGGTCGCAATGGTGGACGGCTCGACCGTCGAGGCCTGGGTGTACTGGGCTCCCGACCCGCTCCTGAACGTGCCAGGCGGAAGCACGATCGAATCCGGTGACTGGTTCGAGCGGGATCCAATCACGAGCTTTCCGCCACCGTTCGACCTCGGAACTAACGAGGTACTGCGGGAGGCCTTCACTCGATTCGAAGCTGCCGAGTGCAGTTGGTTCTCGAGCGTTCGCCGCGACGGTCGCCCACACGTCGTGCCGATGTGGCACGTGCTCGTCGGAAACCGGCTCTACTTCGTCACGCCATCGAACGCAGCGAAGATCGACAACATTGCAACGACCCCCGACGTTGTCGTGACCTTGCCCGACCCCAACAACGTGGTCATCGTTGAGGGCTGGTCAATAGAAGCCAGCCACCTGCTCGAGGTTCTCGCGCCGTTGGTTCTCGAGAAGTACGACTGGGACCCGCGGTTGGATCAGAACCAGTCCGTGATCGAAGTGACGCCGCGTATCGTGCGAGCGTGGTCGGGCGAGCACGACCATCGCCGCTGGAAGCTGTAACCATTCGCACAGCAGGGCTTGAAAGCAGGGTCCCGTCTATGATCTCGCCATGATCTACACCTCGGACTTGCCCGACG
>CAZMYN010000022.1:0-23991 GCA_964570495.1 uncultured Acidimicrobiales bacterium
ATCGAGGGCCATCGACTTGGTGAGCAACACGACTGCGCCCTTCGATGCGCAGTAGGCGGGTAGACCCGCGCTCCCGACGAGGCCCACATTCGACGCCAGGTTGGTGATGGTGCCTGGGGAGCCCTGCTGTTGCATCTGTCTGACCGCAGCGCGGGACAAGAAGAAGACGCTGTCGACGTTGACGCGCAGGTTCTGATGCCACTCATCGTTCGTCGTATCGAGTGCATTTCCGCGAGTGATCGTTCCGGCCACGTTCGCCACAACGTCGAGTTGTCCGAATTCGGCGACGGCGAAGGCGACCAACTCATCGCAAAACGCCGAGCTCGTCACGTCGCCGAGTTTGACCCGGCTCTCCCCTTCAGCCGCTGTGATCGCGTCCGCAGTCGCAGTAGCACCGTCGCTCGACCGTCCAGTCACGACGACCTTGGCCCCAGCCTCGGCGAACGCCTTCGCGGTAGCAGCGCCGATGCCAGACGTCGCCCCGGTCACGATGGCGACCTTTCCCGTCAAACTCATTGCCTCAAAACTCATTCCGTTGCTCAACGGACTCCCTCGGGGATCTCGGCGCGAAGCCGACCCTTGTAGTCATCGAGCTCGGCAAGTACCCCGTCGTCGAGCCTGGGTTCTTCGTAGTTCCCGAGCGCCTTCTTCGCCATGTCGATGCCGCGGGTGTTCGAGTCGACCGCGCCCGCTGCGTTCCAGGACTCAAACGATTCGCCGTCCATGAGCTCAGGCATAAAGAAGGCCGTCTCGAAGTTGGCGAGCGTGTGCTGGGTTCCGAGGTAGTGGTCGCCAGGCTCGATCTCGCGAACCGCATCCATGGCCGGATCAAGCTCGCCCATGTTCACGCCGCTGCCCAATCGGTACATCATGCGCATTTGTTCACCGTCGAGCATTGCTTTCGCGTAGCTCTGGCAGAGCGCCGATTCGAGATAGCCCGTCGTCGAGAGCACAAAGTTGGCCCCGGCCATCAAGACCCCATACATGTTGCGCGCCGACTCATAGCCAGCTTGCGCGTCGACAAGCTTCGAGCTGGAGCAGCCGCCGCTGCAGCGCCACGGCAGCTTGTAGAAGCGGGCCAGCTGACCAACGAGCATGTTGATGTGGTCGATCTCGGGCGTGCCTGCCAACGGCGCGCCTGAGTTCATTGCGACGGTGGCAGTCCACTGTCCATACACCGACGGAGAGCCCGGCCGGACGAGCTGCATGAACGCAACCCCCGCGAGGGCCTCTGCGCTGAGCTGGGCGACCGCGCCGACGGTACTTGCGGGAGTGCTTGCGCCACCGAGGACGAACGGGCTGAACAACATGGCCTGGTTCGCCGATGCGTAGACCTTCACGGCATCGAGCATGGTTTGATCCCAAACGAGTGGACTATTGCAGTTGGCGAGCGAGGTGCTGACCGTCGTGTCGGCAACGACGTCGTGTCCAAAGACAATGCCCATCATGTGCAGCGACTGTTCAGCACGTTCACGCGACGTCACCGACCCCATGAGCGGTTTATCGCTGTAGCGCAACAGGCTGTAGGTCATTTCGAGATGGCGATGCGGCACCGGTATGTCCATGGGCTCGCACAACACCCCGCCGGACATGTGCATAGCGGGTTCGAGGTGGGCGATCTTTGCGAAGTTGTTGAAGTCGTCGAGGGTGGCGTGGCGCCGCTTGTTCTCCATATCCAAGATGAACGGAGCGCCGTAGGCGGGAGTGAAGACGGTCTTTGTGCCGCCGAGCGACACCGACCGTTCGGGCGTACGCGACTGCATCGTGTATTCGGCCGGAGCCGTCGAGATCAACTGCATCAACATTTCACGATCGATGCGCACGCGGTAGCCATCGACGCTAGCTCCGGCGTTGCGCCAGATCTCGATCGATTCGTCGTCGCGAAACTCGATGCCAATCTCTTCGAGCAGCGTCATCGATGCGTCGTGGATGCGAAGCAGCTGTTCGTGGGGAACAATGTCGAGATACGGGATTCCTCGAGTGAGTTCGGGCAACCACTCGGTGGTCGATGCTTCCCGCGCTGTACGCCGAGCGCTCCGTCCTCTGCGCTTGGTCGGTGCGGGATCGCTCATTTCCACAGTTTGACCGCGTTGACGGTGGCGTTGACAATCTGAACCATGTCCAAACCCGAATCGTTTCGCGGAGTCATCGTTGCGCTGGCAATGCCCATGAAGGACGCGGGTGAGACAATCGACGAACCAGCACTGCTCGAACACCTCGACTGGCTTCTCGATGCGGGGGTGCACGGCATCTTGGTGCTGTCGGGTACCGGTGAGTACGCCTATTTGCGTCCCGAAGAAAAGCGCCGTGTCGTCGAACTCTGTCTGCCTCATATCGATGGACGCGTTCCGGTCATGGTGCAGACATCAGAGATGAGCGTCAGCGACACGATCGAGTCCTCGAAGCACGCTGTCGACTACGGCGCCGACGCACTGATGGTGCTCCCGCCGTGGCTCGAGAGTCCTTTCGAACGTGGCGTGCTCTACCACTATGAGCGGGTGGCCCAGGCAGTCGCCGCGGACATCGTGCTCTACAACACTCCCGCAGCCAGCGGAGTCGAGATCACTCCTGCGATGTATCGCCAGCTGCTCGCGATCGACAACGTCAAGTACATCAAGGACAGCCAGGGCGACCTGAGCCGAATCCAAAAGCTTGTCGCCATTAGTGAAGGCACGAACGCAAAGGTCCTGTGCGGGGTCGACCCGCTTGCTCCCTACGCGCTCATGGCAGGTGCTGTCGGCATGATCTGGGGCTGTTCGAACATCATGCCCCACGAGTGCGTGCAACTCGTCGAGCATGTCGACGCTGGCCGCCTCGCCGAAGCTCTGGAATTGTGGACCACGATGTGGCCCATTAATGCGTTCATGTGGGAGAACGAGCTCGACGTCGGTTTCTTGCCTGGCGTCAAGGCCGCAACCGAGATGGTCGGACGTCAGATGGGGCCGGTTCGTCGTCCGCAGATGCCGGTCACCGGTGCAGCACGCCTCGCAATCGAAGCCGGACTTTCCGCACTACCCATCAACGGTGTGCAACGTTCACGTTTGAAATGGCGTGAGTGGGAAGACGAGCAGGATTGGTTGGTCAAGCGGACCGAGGGGGCCCAGCAATGAGCACGAAGAAGAAACCAGCAAAGAAGAAGGCTGCCGCGAAGAAACCAGCGAAGAAGAAGCCCGCGAAGAAGGCTGCAGCGAAGAAGTCTCGCTCCAAGAAGGCGGCTCCCCTCTCCGCTGCTGGGAAGCTCGCAAAGTCCTTGCATCTGCCTACCAAGGCAATGATCGGCGGGCGTTCGGTTCCCGCAGCAAGCGGCAAAACGTTCACCACGATCAACCCCGCAACCGGCGAAGCGCTCGCCGAGATTGCCGACTGCGGCTCCGTCGATGTCGATCGTGCAGTCGATGCTGCACGAACAGCACTGCGCGGCCCCTGGAGCCGCCTGACCCCGAGCGAACGCAAGGCGCTGATGTTGCGCTTCGCGACCCTTATCGAAGCGCACGCCGTCGAATTGGCCAGCATCGAGACCCTTGAGGGCGGCAAGCCAATTACCGACACCGCCAACATCGACGTACCCGACACGATCGCCACGATCCGGTGGCACGCCGAGGCCGCCGACAAGATCAACGACGAGCTCACTCCAGCGGGCCCCGGCATCGTGTCGATGGTCGTGCGTGAACCCGTTGGGGTCGTCGGTGTGGTGTTGCCGTGGAACTTCCCACTGATGATGGCGGCCTGGAAGCTCGGGCCGATCCTGGCCACCGGCAACACGTGCGTATTGAAACCAGCCGAGCAGACGTCGATGACGACACTTCGACTGGCCGAACTCGCGACCGAAGCGGGCATACCCGACGGCGTAATCAACGTGGTCCCCGGCTTCGGGCCCGCTGTCGGCGAACCGATCGGGCGACATCGCGGCATCGACGCGGTTGGCTTCACCGGTTCGACCGAGACCGGGCGACGCTTCCTGAACTACTCCGCTGAGTCGAACCTGAAGCGAGTGCTCCTCGAATGCGGAGGCAAGAATCCGTTCGTCGTGATGCACGACGCCGACGACCTCGATGCCATTGCCGACCACGCAGCCAATGCCATCTACTGGAACGGCGGGCAGAACTGTTCGTCGAACTCCCGACTCATCGTGCATTCGTCGTTGAAGGACGAACTGCTGGGCTTACTGATGGAGAAGAGCCGCGAGTGGACCGTCGGCGACCCCCTCGACCCCAACACTCGCATCGGGGCCATGATCGAGCCCGATCACCTCGACAAGGTCCTCGACAACATCAACTCGGGCCACGTCGAGGGCGCGGATTGTGTGATGGGCGGCAACCGGGTGCGTCAGGAGTCCGGTGGCTTCTTCGTCGAGCCGACGATCTTCGACAATGTGGCGCCGCATATGCGATTGGCCCGCGAGGAGATCTTCGGGCCGGTGTTGAGCGTGATTACGTTCGATCAGCCCGAGGAGGCCATCCAGATCGCGAACGACACGCCATATGGCCTTGCGGCATCGGTGTTCACCTCCGATCTGCGCACAGCGCACCTCGCCGCACGTGCAATCCACGCAGGGACGGTCACGGTCAACACCTATGGCGAAGGCGACGCGACAACGCCGTTCGGCGGGTTTGGATTGTCCGGGTTCGGTGGCCGCGACAAGAGCCTGCACGCACACGAGCAATACACCGAGCTCAAGACCGTCTGGATCGACCTCGGGTGACCGTCAAGAAAATCTGTGGTTGCTCAGCCGCGAATACGCGGCACACAAACCACAGAATCGCCGTCCGCAAAATCTGTGGTTGCTCTGCCGCGAATACGCGGCACACAAACCACAGATTTTCTTGGGGTGAGCGATCGTGACGTCGGTTTCGCTGATTCCGCACTACGACAACAACAACGGCTGGCACGAGATTCTGCCGTCACCGGCTGAGCCGAGCGTTCTCACCGGTGACGTCACGTGTGACTACCTGATCATCGGCGCTGGCTATTCGGGGTTGGCCGTGACGCGCCGCCTCGCCGAACTCGACCCCGGGGCGTCGATCGTGCTCATCGAGGGCGATCGCATTGGAAACAACGCAGCCGGACGCTCGTCGGGCTTCGCGATCGATCACGCCCACAACCTGCGGGCCAAGAGCTTCGCTGACGCAAAGGCAGCCGCCATCGCCGGTGTCACGATGAACCGGGCCGGGCTCGACTACCTCGATCAGACCATCACGGCCAACACCATCGACTGCCAATGGGTCAAGGAAGGCAAGTATCACGCAGCAGCGACCGACCGCGGCGAGGGCATGCTCGACCAGTTCGCCGAGAGCCTCGATGCCATCGGCGAGGACTACACGATGCTCGACGCGGCGCAATGCGCTGAGGTTTTCGCCACGAGTTACTACACCAAGGCACTGCACGCTCCGCACAGTTACCTTGTTCAACCCGCGGCGATGGTGCGCGGTCTCGCGGCGACCATGCCCGACAACGTGTCGATCTACGAGAGCTCGATGGTTCGCTCGGTCGACTATGGCGAACCGCACACCGTGTACACCAGCCGAGGGGCTGTCACCGCCCCGACACTCATCCTGGCTACGAATGGTTTCACCGAGGGTTTCGGCTTCCTCCAAAAGAGCCTGATCCCCTTGATCACCTGGGGATCACTCACCCGAGAACTGACCGACGCCGAATCCGAACAGCTCGGCGGGCACGAGAGCTACGGGATCATCGCTGCGCACCCTGCCGGAAGTTCGATCCGACGCGTGACGACTCCGAACAATCGGATTCTCGTTCGCAACATCTTCAGCTTCTCCAAGCGCTCCGATTTCACAAGCCGAGTGAGCTGGGCTGAGAAATCGCATCGCAAGGCATTCGAGAATCGTTGGGGCAACCTGAGCCATGTGCCGTTCGAGTACAGCTGGGGCGGCGCGCTCAGTTTGAGTCGCAACGGCGAACCGGTCTTTGGGGAGCTTCGCCCGAACGTCTACGGAACGGTCGTCCACAACGGGGTCGGCATCGCCCGCGGCACGATCAGCGGCAAGCTGCTGGCCGAGATGATCATGGGCGAAGATTCCGATCTACTTCGTCAGATGCAGGCAAAGGGTCGTCCAAACACGAACTTGCCGTTCCAGGATCTCGGGGTTCGGATCAATGCGCGAGCTCGCAGGATTATCGCAGGACGAGAAGAATGAGACGTCAATCATGAAGATCACCGCCGTGTCCGCCTACGCCGTCGACCTGCCGCTAAAGGAGGGCGAGTACAGCTGGGGGCGCCAGTCCTTCCCCTCGTTCGATTCGACGGTGACCGTGATCGACACCGATGAGGGGCTCCAAGGTTTCGGCGAAAGCTGCCCCCTCGGGCCCAGCTACATGCCGGCGTTTGCCGAGGGTGGTCGGGCCGGAATGGCATTGATCGCGCCTGCTCTGATCGGGCTTGACCCTCGCGAGATCGACGTCGTGTCACAGCAGATGGATGCGGCGTTGAAGGGGCACCCGTACGCGAAGACCGGCCTCGACATGGCGATCTGGGACCTCGCTGCCAAGGCTGGCGGCGTTCCGGTCTCGACGTTGCTTGGGGGTCGATTCCGTGACCAGGTCAAGTTGTTTCGGGTCATTGGCCGAGCCGAGCCACAGGTGATGGTCGAACGGCTTCTTGAGTACCGCGAAGAAGGCTTCATCCAGTACCAAATGAAGGTCGGCGAAAACCTCACCACCGACATTGCCCGCATGGAGGCCGTTACCGACGCCATCCTCGACAGCGAAACTCTCGCCGCCGACGCGAACACCGGGTGGCGTCAACACGAGGCAATGCAGGTTGCCCACGTCATGGCCGACCGGCCTCTCTACATCGAGCAGCCGTGTCTGACCTATGAGGAGTGCCTGGCGGTTCGCCCGCATCTGAGCCGTCCGCTGATTCTCGATGAGGTCATGGATTCGCGAGCCGCGATCCGCCGGGGTGCCGCCGACGGAGCCATGGATGTCATCAACTTGAAGATCAGCCGCTTCGGAGGCCTGAGCGGCGCACGTCGAGCCAGAGATCTGTGCGTCGACCTCGGCATCACGATGACCATCGAAGACACCTGGGGCGGCGAGATCGCGACGGCGGCGATTGCGCATCTGGCTGCGTCAACGCCCGATGGATTCCATTTTCAATCGAGCGCCTTTCACGACTACCACGATCGCGCGATCGCGTCGGGCGGGCCGGTTGTCGCCGATGGGCACATGTCGGTCAGCAGCGAGCCAGGGCTCGGTGTCGAGCCGCTTTGGGAACTGCTTGGCGAGCCGATCTTCTCGGTGACCTAACAGCTGGGTTCGCACCGGCCGTAGTCTGGCGTGATGCAGGACCTGACGTTCCAGAAGGACGCGTTCCTCGATGGCATGAAGCGGGTCTTCCCGTTGTCGGTCCCGGGCATACCGTTCGGCTTCGTCATCGGTGTCCTTATCGCCGAGGAGCAGCTACTCCCCTCGTTCGCGTCGTGGGCGTCATCGTGGGTTATCTTCGCTGGCGCCGCGCAGCTCGCCGCACTTGCGCTGCTGGCCGAGAACGCATCGGCGATCATCGTGATTGCGACCGTCTTTCTGATCAACTCGCGCCACGCCATGTACTCGGCCACGTTGCGGGGTCGGTTCTCGGACTATCCACTTCCCACTCGTGTGCTCATGTCGTACCTATTGATCGACCAGCAATTCGCGGTGACCGAGACCGCCCCCGAGCTCGAAGCGCCGACTCGCCGGTACCGGCTCTGGCACTTTCTGGGTGGTGGCACGTTGTTGTGGAGCATCTGGCAAACAACCGTTGCGCTGGGCATTGTTCTCGGCAGCGTCGTGCGCGAGGAATGGCAACTCAGCTTCGCGGTGCCGCTGCTGTTTCTCGGGCTGCTCGTTCTGTCGCTGAAGGATCGTCCTGGCGTGGTCGCGGCGATTGTCGGCGCGGTCGTAGCCGTTGCTGGGCGCAACCTTCCGCAAGGTTCCGGCCTCCTACTGGCGATCATCCTCGGCGTAGCAGCGGCTGGCTTTCTTTCGGAACGGAACCACGCCGCCGACACCCCGGCGGAGGCCTCGCCATGAGGTTCTGGCTGATCGTCATCGGTTCGGGAATCGCCACCTACCTCACCCGTGCATCGTTCATTGTCTTTGGCGACAAGGTTCCCCTGCCGGGGTTTGTCGAACGATCGCTCAAGTACGTTGCACCGGCATCGTTCGCCGCGATTGCGGTGCCCGCGATTCTCGGTGGCGACGGATTTGTCGACTTCGGCGCCGACATTCCACGGATCATCGCTGGCGCTGCTGCAGCGCTCGTCATCGCGAAGTGGCGCAACATTCCCGCGAGCCTCGTCGTCGGGATGAGCCTTCTCTGGATCTTGAGCTAGAACGCTCGACATCTACACTCGCCCCATGGCAACTCCGGCCCCCGAGACAACGACCGACATCGACCTCGACGCGGTGCTCATGTATCGCCAGAACCAGCTGCGCAGCGAAATGCGCGCACGCGATATCGACGCGGTGATCCTCACCGATGCAGTCAACATTCGATACGCAACCGGCACCCGCAACATGCAGATCTTCACCTCTCGCAACCCCGCCTCGCGTTATGCCTTTATCCCGTTAGATGGCGACGTTGTCGTGTATGAGTTCACGGGCACCGCCCATCTCTCCGAGGGGCTCGCGACTGTCCAGGAGGTTCGCGACGCACGGACAGCAAGCTTTGTGGCCGCCGGCGACAAGATTGCCGATGTTGAGCGGGCGTGGGCGAACGACATGGCCGAGCTCGTGACGCAGCGTTGCGGCGCTGGGGCGAAGATCGGTGTCGAGCGGGTGAACCCCGGCGCCGCAATGGCGCTTGCGGGCCACGGCTTCGAGATCGTCGACGCACAGGAGCCGGTCGAACGGGCCCGAGCCATCAAGTCGCCCGGGGAACTCCAGTGCGTGAAGGCCTCGTTGCGCGCAACCGAAGCAGCCATGCACAAACTGCGCGACGCAATCGAGCCGGGACTTACCGAGAACCAACTGTGGTCGATCTTCCATCAGCACGTAATCGCCGCAGGTGCCGACTACATCGAGACACGCCTGATGACCGCGGGCGAGCACACGAACCCGTGGTTCCAGGAAACCAGCGATCACGTGATCGACCCCAACGTGCTCATCAGCTTCGATACCGACGTCGTCGGTGTCCACGGCTACTACAGCGACTTCAGCCGAACCTTCCACGCCGGGCCTGATGCACCGACCGCCCGCCAACGCGAGTTGTACTCCATCGCCCACGAACAGGTGCACCACAACATGGCCATCATCACCCCGGGCATGACGTTCGAAGAGTACTCAAAGAAGGCATGGGATTTGCCGGTCGAGTTCGCTGGCAACCGCTACTACCTGAGCGCCCACGGAGTTGGCATGACCGGCGAATACCCGTACCTGTATCACCATCAGGACTACGACGACTTCGGCTATGACGGTGTCATCGAGCCAGGCATGACGTTGTGCGTCGAGAGCTACATCGGAAAGCCCGGCGACAGCGAAGGCGTGAAGCTCGAAGAGCAGATCCTCGTGACCGAGACCGGCACCGAGCTCCTCAGCGACTTCCCCTTCGAACCCGACCTCCTCGCGTAAAGATTTGTCTCAGCCGAGGACGGTGCCGGTGGAGTCGGGGTTGATCGTGCGGTTGCGGCTGAACTCCCCCATGTTCAAGGCAGCGCCCGTGTAACGACCGGTCACGACTAACGGGTCGTTGTCGTGGTCATGGCCGTTGCTGACCGCCGTGATGAGCTCGGCCATCATGTTCGAACCAACGCACGCGTTCTTGAACTGGTTGCCGCTCGTTCCGCGGGCGGCAAAGAACCCGTCGAGGTCGGTGCGGTCATAGATGGGGCCCCAGTCGGAACTGACGTCGTACGCGTCGGCCAGGCCCTTCTTTTGATGCGGAACGCCGAACGTCGGAATGCGTTTAGCGAGGCGCATTGTTTGCAGGTTCCATCGGGCTTCGGTGATCTCGCGATTGAGCGTCGCCATATCGTCGACCCATTCCTCGCCGTCGCACTCGGGATCAGCTGAGCCAATAAAGATCTGATTGCCGGCTTCGGGGCGGAAGTACATGCCCTGGTCGAGATCCGCGACCATCATGCCGTCGGCCTCGTAATCGACACCGTCGGGCGCAGCGGCGACGTGCACCTCATGTCGCATCGGGCGGGTCGTTATGGCGTCGGATCCGTCGAGACCAGCAAGCGCGTTGATCGACGCCGAGAACGGGCCACCAACGTTGACCACAATCGGGGCGTGGATCTCGGTGCCATCATCGAGTTTCACGCCGCGCACCGCGGACGCATCGTCGGTGGTCAGAATCTCGGCGACCGTGGTGTTGAAGCGGAACTCACCACCTTTGGCCCTTGCTGCGGTATGCAGGTTCTGCGCAGCGAGTTGCGGGTCGGAGATATGACCAGCGTCGGGGGTGTAGAGCGCTCCGGGGATGATTCCGTGGGGCTCGGCCCAGAACCGCTCGTCGTCTTCGGTTGTTGGCGGGCCGTAAGCATCGAGCGAAATCGGCGGCAAGCCAACAGCAACCTGCTCGGGACTCCACTCCTCGTGGGGAACCCCAACAGCAGACATGCACCGAAGGTAAATCTGGTGGAACTCTTCGTGGGTGCGCAGGAACAGACTGCCGGTCGTGACCTTGCGGGCGTGGCCAAGCTCATCGGTTGTTTCGAGGTAGTCGTCGAAGTTTTCCCAGTAGCGATTGCCTTCCCACGCCAGCTGGACGCCGGGGATGGTCGTGTAGTTGAAGCGAATGATCGCACCCGAGCTCGACGTCGACCCGTGACCGGCTGAGCCGAACATGTCGACGTTGCAGGTCTTGACGCCCCGTCGAGACAGCTCGTAAGCAATACCCGAGCCAAACACGCCAGCTCCAATGATCACCGCATCAAACGAATCGGTCATTTCTGCTCCTTCACCCACAAATTTGAAGACTGAGTAACGCCAGGCGTTACTCAGTCTTCAAATTTGTGGCTTAGCTCGGGCGGTTTTGGACGTATTGGTAGCCGAAACGACCCTTGACGCACAGGTTGCCGTTGGTGATTGAGTTATCGGCGGGCGAGTCGACCTTGACGATTTGGTTGTCCTGCACGTGAAGATCGAGATTGCAGCCCACGCCACAGTACGAACACACGGTGCGGGTGACCGTCTGGTCTTCGGGTCGCCAGTCGCCCATCTTGCGAAGGTCGAATTCGGTCTTGAACTGCAAGGCGTTCGTCGGACACACAGCAACACAGTTGCCGCAATACACGCACGCCGAGTCGGGCAGGGTCACGTCGAACTCGGTGCTAATGCGGTTGTTGAAGCCACGGCCGCTCATCGCAATAGCGAAGGTCCACTGCGCGTCTTCACCACAGGCTTCGACGCACTTGTAACACAGCACGCAACGGTCATAGGCACGGATGTAGAGGTCGTCTTCGATCTTGACCTCGTCGGTCATCCGTTCGGTCGTTTCGGCGTCGTAGCGGTCGAGATCGGCGCCGTAGTCGCCGAGCCAGCCCTGGATCTCCTCTGACTGGCTGACGTCGCTCGACGTTGCCAGAAATTCGAGCACCATCTTGCGGTTCGTGTCGACGCGTTCGTTGCTGGTCGTAACGGCCATGCCTTCTTCGGCGGGACGCGAGCACGACGGGACGAGCGTGCGAGAGCCTTCGAGCTCGACAACACATACACGGCACGCGTTCACCGGAGTGACGGTCGGGCCGTAACAGACCGTTGGCGTGTCTTTACCGGCCTTGTTGCAGGCATCGAGGATCGTGTCGCCTTCGAGCACGTCGATCGATTCACCATCGATCGACAGCGTCACTTTCGAGCGCAGTTCGACGGGTCGTTCGGTCATCGTCATCGTGCCCCTCCAATCAGTCCGAGGTCGATCGCCGAGAGAATCGCTCCTGACGCGGTGTGACCCAACCCGCAGATCGACGAGTCCTTCATCACCATCGCGAAGTCGTCGAGCATCACGCGTTCAGCCTCAACCGACGACCCCTTCTCGCGTATTCGAAGCAGCGATTCGCCCTGGCGCACGGTGCCGACTCGACATGGCACGCACTGCCCGCAGCTCTCGTCACGAAAGAACTTCGCGATGCGGGCCACGAAATCGTCGTAGTCGACGGTGTTGTTGAGCAACATGATCACGCCCGAGCCGAGCGCAAACCCGTTCTCACGGCTGGCCTCAATGGTTAACGGAACGTCGAGCATGTCCGGCCCGATGAACGACCCCGCAGCACCGCCCATAAGGATGGCCCTGAGTTCGCCAACAGTGCCGCCAGCCATGTCGATGACCTCGCGCAACGTGGCGCCGTAGGTGACTTCGTAAACGCCGGGCGTGGCGACATGCCCGGAGAGACAGAACAGCTTCGTGCCGGTCGACTTCTCGGTGCCGAGCGCCGCGTAGCCATCACCGCCGAGCAACATGATCTGATTGACGTTGACCATCGTCTCGACGTTGTTGATCGCCGTGGGCTGACCAAACAGGCCATTGGTCGTCGGGAACGGCGGCTTGTTGCGAGGCTCGCCGCGGTACCCCTCGATCGAGTTCAGCAGCGCTGTTTCCTCACCACAGATGTAGGCACCGGCACCGAGGCGTAATTCGATGTCGAAGGTGAAGCCATATCCGCCGACGTTGTCGCCGAGCATGCCCTTGCTGCGGGCCTCGGCGATTGCGGACTTCAGCGAGCGGGTTGCTTCGGGGTACTCGCCTCGAATGTAGATCCAGCCTTGTTCGGCTCCCATGGCGTAGCCGCCGATGGTCATTGCCTCGATCAGCGAAAACGGGTCGTGCTCCATGAGCACACGGTCTTTGAAGGTTCCCGGCTCGGACTCATCGGCGTTGACCACGAGGTGACGTGGGCCCTGCTCTCCGGCGACTGCGGACCACTTGAACCCGGTTGGGAATGCTGCGCCGCCGCGGCCCGTAAGGCCCGAGTCGCCGACGTGGGAAATGACATCGGCGGGCGACATCGCCACGGCCTTGGCGAGAGCCTCGTAGCCACCCATTGCCATGTAGCCGTCGTAATCACCGACCTCGGGGTTGTGCACGCGTGCGAGCAGCGTTAGATCTTCGGCGGGTTGTGGCACGGGGGCGACAGGCTGCACCATTGCGCCGTCGAGCGCCGCGTCGACCGTTGCCTTCGTGGCGGTGCGAACGCTGACGTGCGCTTGGCCAGTGCGTTGAACAAAAACTCCGGGCGCCTGCTCGCACAGTCCCAGACAGGGACTGCCGTGCACGTTGCGGCCATCGGCTTTCAGCTCGTCGATGAGCTTGTTCGCGCCGGCGATCCGACAGGCCGTGTCATCGCAGACGTGGATGGCATCGGGGGCTGAAGGTTCTTCGAAGGTGAACAGCTCGTAGAAGCTGGCCACCCCGTAGACCTCGGCGGGCGGGACTTGCAGCGCCGACGAAATCTCGTTGATGGCACCCTCGGACAGCCAACCAATCGCGTCGCGGACATCGTGGAGCACGGGGAGAAGTAGATGGCGACGGTTGAAGATTCGCTCGGCGCCGCTCCGTGCGATTCGATCACCATCGAAGGTGAGCGTCGGGCCGATCGAGTCGAACGTGATCTGACCGGGGCTCTGAAGCGCGACCGCGTCCGCGACCGCAGCGGCCTCGGCGCTTGTCCCCCGCGCCTCGGTAAGTGCAATTTCTGGCATGTGTTCTTCGACGTTCTCTTAGCTGGCTGCCACGAGTGGCTTGACGTTGATTGCGGTTGCTTTGAACTCGGCGGTACCCGACTTCTTGTCCCACGCTTCGATCGTGAGCTGATTCGTGTCCGTCGTATCGGCAAAGTGATACGTGGTGAAGCACAAGCCGACCGGAAGGTCGGGTTGGACCCGAATCGTCATCTCGATCGTTGCGCGACGTGACGAGACTGCCGCCCGATCGCCTGTCGCGAGCCCAAGGCGCGCAGCGTCGTCAGGGTTCATGTCGAGGTCTTCGCCAGAGCGGATGGGCGAGTTATAGCCATCTGATTGCACGCCGGTGTTGTAGCTGTCGAGCACCCGGCCCGTCGTCATCAGCAGCGGGTACTCGTCGTTGAGTTCATCGACATGCGGACGCCAGACGTTGACGGTGAACGGTGCGGGCTCGCGGCCTCCGAGATCGTCCTCCCACAACCAACCGTGCAGGAACTGCGTTCCGGGGTGATCGAGTGTGGGGCACGGCCATTGCAGACCGTCTTCATTTTCGAGGCGTTCCCAACTCATACCCCCGTGCATTGGAGACACGGTGCGCAACTCGTCCCACATCTCTTCGGGCGACGGGTTCCCCCAACCGGGTTGGAGTGCGTCGGCGATCATGTTGATGATCTCGAGGTCGTCTTTGGCCTCACCCGGTGGGTCGAGTGCCTTACGGCTGCGCTGCACTCGACGCTCGGAGTTCGTGACCGTTCCTTCGGTTTCGGCCCAACCCGCAGACGCCGGCAGAACGACGTCTGCCAACTCGGCAGTGCGCGTCATGAAGATGTCCTGCACCACGAGCAGGTCGAGACCTTCGAGCAGCTTGCGTGCGTGGTTGATGTCGGCCTCAGAATCAGCGGGGTTCTCGCCAATGCACCAGATCGTGGTGAGCTCGCCCGTCTCCATTGCTTCAAACATGAGCGTCAGGTGCTTGCCGGGCTTCGGTGGGATCGTGCAATCCCAGGCCGCTTCGAACTTGGCTCGCGCGGCGTCGTCGGTCAGGTCTTGGAAGCCGGTCAACTTATTTGGGAGAGCGCCCATGTCGCCGCCACCCTGAACGTTGTTCTGCCCGCGGACCGGCACCAACCCCGACCCGTAGCGGCCAATATGTCCGGTCAAGAGCGCGAGATTGCACAGCGCCATGACGTTCTCGGCGCCGGTGTGGTGTTCGGTGATGCCGAGCGTCCAACAGATCTGGGCGGTCTCGGCGGTCGCGTAGGTTTCGGCGAGTTCGCTAATGGCGTACTCGGGAAGCCCGGTTACCTCGGCAGTGCGTTCGAGGGTCCATTCCTGGATCGACGCGACGTAGTCGTCGAAGCCCTGCGACGAGTGAGCAATGAACTCGTCATTTTGCAGGTCGTTGTCGACGATGTATTTGCCAACGCCGTTCGCGAGTGCGATGTCGGTACCGACGTTGAGACCAAGCCACAGATCGGCAAACTTTGCGGTTTGGGAACGCCGAGGGTCAACCGAGAGCATCTTTGCCCCGTTGCGAATGCCCTGGAGGGCGTGGTGAAAGAAGATCGGGTGCGCTTCGCGGGCGTTGGATCCCCACATGATGATCAGATCGGTGGTTTCGATCTCCTCATAGGAGACGGTTCCGCCACCTGCACCAAATACTGTCGCCAGACCGACGACCGAGGGAGCGTGTCAAGTTCGATTGCAGGAGTCGATGTTGTTCGACCCCATTACTTTGCGGGCAAAGCGTTGCGCTGCATAGTTCATCTCGTTGGTCGACTTCGAGCAGCTGAACATGCCGAACGACGTCTCGCCGGTCGGTTGGACTGCACGGAAGCCATCGGTGATGCGCTGGATTGCTTCGTCCCAGGTCGCTTCGACAAGCTCGCCGTCTTTACGGACGTACGGTGTGGTCAGTCTGGTACGAGGCACGCAGATCCCCTTCGAAAACGGAACAGTTCCGTATTGTGGAACAGAGCCTCAGCGTAGTACACCCGCGGACGCTCTCTGGGTTCGGAGACATCCGGGGTCGTCGAGCGGCAGTCTCGACAATTTTGCGGTCCGGACTTCCGCCGGACATCCGGGGTCGTCGAGCGGCAGTCTCGACAATTTTGCGGTCCGGACTTCCGCCGGACATCCGGGGTCGTCGAGCGGCAGTCTCGACTTGTTACAGTCCTCCTATGCGTTGGTCGAATCTGTTCACTCCCACCTTGCGCGACGCGCCCGGCGATGCGGAGGCGGTGAGCCACCAGCTGTTGGTTCGTGGTGGATTTATCCGTCAGCTGCACGCTGGCCACTACTCGATGCTGCCGCTCGGGTGGCGTGTCCATGAGAAGGTCGCGCAGGTCGTTCGCGACGAGATGAACGCCATTGGCGGCCAAGAGTTCTTGCTACCTGCCATGCATCCCAAGGCGCTTTGGGAAGCGAGCGGGCGCTGGACGTCGATGGGCGATGAGATGTTTCGCCTCGAAGACCGATCCGGCACCGAGGTTGGCCTGGGCATGACCCACGAAGAGGTCTTTGCCCAGCTCGCGACCGAGGTCAACAGCTACAAGACGCTCCCCCAGATCTGGTACCAGATCCAATGGAAGTTCCGCGATGAACCCCGTCCCAAGGCTGGCCTGTTGCGTGTGCGCGAATTCACGATGAAGGATAGCTACAGCTTCGACATCGACGCCGCTGGGCTCGACACCAGCTTCGACACCCATCACGACGCCTACCTCAAGATCTTCGACCGCCTCGACCTCGACGCCATGGCTGTCGAGGCTTCGTCGGGCGCAATGGGCGGCGCTGGCTCGATCGAGTTCATGGTTGCCTCACCCGCAGGCGAAGATGACGTTGTCCGCTGCCCCTCATGTGACTACCGGGCCAACGTCGAGCGTGCCACCTCGAAGCTCGACCCAATCTCCGACGATGCAGGCTCCGACGCTCCTGAGCGTTTCGACACCCCGGGCATTCGCACGATCAAGGCGCTCGAAGAGGCCGGGCATCCCGCTGATCGCCAGATGAAGTCAATGATCATGGTGCTCGACGACGCCGTCACGATCGCGGTTGTTCGTGGCGACCATCAACTGAACACCCAAAAGCTCCAGGACGCGACCGCAGCGGTCAACATCCGTCCAGCTACCCCCGAAGAGACAATCAAACACCTCGGTGCGGCACCAGGTTCGCTCGGAGCTGTTGGCGTGGCCGACGACATTCGCATCTTTGTCGACGTTGCTCTTGAGGGTCGAACCAATATGACGACCGGAGCGAACGAGGACGACGTCCATTTCCAAGGCGTCGACATCGCCCGCGATGTGAACGTGACCGAATACGTCGACCTGCGCGAGGTCAGCGCTGGCGAACCGTGCCCAAAGTGTGGCACCGCACTCGAGATCGTCCGTGCGATCGAAGCGGGCCACATCTTCAAACTCGGTACGAAGTACTCCGAAGCAATGAACGCGTTCGTCCTCGACGCCGACGGTGAGAAGCGCACGATTGTGATGGGGAGCTATGGAATTGGCGTAGGCCGCAACATGGCGGCAATCGCCGAAACCCACAACGACGACAAGGGACTCATTTGGCCAGCCGCGGTCGCTCCCTTCGAAGTGTGCATCACGGTCATGAAGATCGACGACGAGGCCACGATGAGCGCGGGCGAATCGTTGTACGACGAGCTTCGCGCTGCGGGTATTGACGCAATTCTCGATGACCGAGATGCTCGGGCTGGAGTCAAGTTCGCCGATAGCGAACTGATCGGCATTCCCTACCGGATCACGGTCGGCCCTCGCGGACTCGGCAATGGCATGGTCGAACTGACCGAACGCGCATCGATGGAAACCACCGAAGTTGCCGTCGATGCCGTCGCTACTCAGGTGATCGACGCCGTCCGGGCCGCAAAGACCTAAAACGGATCTACCGCATCGTGGAACGGCACTGTTCCACAATGCGGAACGCTGGTATGCTCCGGGTATGGGTGGAGGAGTCCAATCGATCGAGCGAGCGTTCTCCATTTTGCGCGCGCTCAGCCTCGGACCCGCTGGCGTCACCGACCTGAGCGACCGAACCGGGCTGCCAAAGAGCACGGTTTCACGATTGCTTACCGGGCTCGAGTACGAGAGCGCTGTGGCCCAAAACGCACAGGGGCAGTACCAGCTAGGCGATGGCATCGATGAGCTCGCCAACGCGCTGCGCGACGGCCAAAACGCAATCGAGCTCGCTCGTCCTCATCTGGCCGAATTGATGGAGCTCACCGGCGAGGCCGTGGGCCTGAACCGTCTCGATGGTCCAATCGTCCGGACCCTGACCCAAGTCGTCGATCCACTCAGTTCGGTCACGGTTCGCGATTGGACCGGCGAAGCAACACCGGCACACGCGGTGCCAGCTGGTCTCGTCATTTTGGCGTTCTCGACCAAAGCGCTCCAGGAGCGGTTCTTCGAGTACGACCTCGAAGTCCTGACCGACAAGACCATGATCGAAGCAGCAGACTTCCGCGCACGGTTCAAGAAAATTCGCGAGGTCGGACACGAGTGGGTCTTCCAGGAGTTCAAGGAGGACATCAACTCGGTCGCTGCGCCGATTCTCGATCCCGCAGGTCGAACCCCGCTCGCTGTGCACATTCATGGGCCAGCGTTCCGCTTTCCCGGTGAACACGACCTCGACGAACTCGGCGCGCAGGTGGCAGCCACCGCAGATCGAATTCGCGCCCAGCTCCTTGACGGCTAGGCCCGGCCGCTAACGTCACAACTTCATGGACGCCCGCATCTTCATCGAACCCCAACAGGGAACGACCTATTCAGAGGTCGCGGCCCTCGCACAGCGAGCAGAAGCGTTGGGCTTCGAAGGCTTCTTTACCTCTGATCACTACATGAAGATGGGCGAGAACGTCACCGGCCTCCCGGGCCCGCTCGACGCCTGGATGACGCTCGCTGGACTGGCACGCGACACCGAACGCGTCCGACTCGGCGCCCTCGTCAGTCCGATCACGTTTCGCCATCCCGGACAACTCGCGATTCAGGTCGCTCAAGTCGACGAGATGAGCCAAGGGCGAATCGAGCTCGGACTGGGCGCGGGCTGGTACGAGGACGAACACAAAGCACACGGAATCGACTTCCCGTCGGTCGCCAAGCGATTCGATCTTCTGACCGAGGGGCTCGAGATCATTACCGGGCTCTGGTCCACCGCCGAAAGCGACACGTTCTCCTACGACGGCGAGAACTACCAGATCGTCGACTCCCCTGCGCTACCGCGGCCATGGCAACGACCTGCGCCTCCCATCATTATTGGAGGGCGCGGAAAACGCCGGACACCGAACCTGGCAGCGACCCATGCCCGAGAGTTCAACGTCGCCTTCGTGTCCCCCAGTGAATGGGCCGAGATCTGCGGGCCGGTCGTCGAGGCATGCGAGGCCCGTGAGCGCGATCCCGAAACCCTCGTGTGGTCAGCTGCCCAGGTCGTCGCGATCGGAACGACCGAAGCCGAGTTCTCCCGCCGCGCCGCGGCGATTGGTCGTGAGGCTGCAGAGCTCCGCCAAAATGGTATTGCCGGGCTGGTCGACGAAGCCCTCGAACGGATCGCCGCCTTCGAAGAGGTTGGCTGCAACCGGATGTACTTCCAGGTGCTCGACGTTAAGGATCTCGACCACCTCGAAGTCCTAGCCACAGCCCTCGAGCTGTAAATCTAGCGGTCGGGTCCGCTCCCCTGGGCTGCCCTGTTCGATGGGCCGCCCAATCCCTACAATGGACACATGGCGACCGAAATGAACGACGAACTCGCAAGCAGTAGTCCTTCTCCCACCGGGCGGATCCCGGCGTGGCTGAGCGGACGAATCGGCATTCTCCTGGCGCTGCTCGGCACGATGTGGGCGATCGAGATCGTCGACACTGTTGTACTGAGCGACCGCCTCCAGGGCAACGGCATTCGCCCGCGGACCATCGACGGTCTCGACGGAATTGCGTGGAGTCCGTTTCTCCACGGCGGCTTTGGCCACCTGATTGGCAACACCATCCCGTTCTTTGTGCTGAGCGGTCTGACGCTCGCGAGCGGGCTCGCCCGATACGTCAAAGCCAGCGCGATCATCATCGTCCTCGGCGGCGCACTCACCTGGGCGTTCGCAATTGGCAGCAACGAGAACCACATCGGTGCAAGCGGATGGGTCTTTGGCCTGATCGGCTTCCTCGTCGCCGCCGCCGTTCTTGATCGCAAGGCCATCTCCTTTCTCACCGGCGCTATCGCTCTGGTCTTCTACGGCGGCACGGTCCTTACCGGCGTCGTACCCACCGATGGCATCTCGTGGGAGGGCCACCTCTTCGGATTCATTGCGGGGATAGCTGCAGCCAAACTCATCTCTCAAAGGCGACAGACTTCACATGGTGAAGTCGCCACAGCTAGCTAGCGTTGAAGGCTGTGCTGGGCCTGCGCGAAACCATCCTGATCCGCATCAACGGAACTGACCAAACAGGAATCACCACCGCGGCCATGGGGATCCTGGCAAACGCCGAAGCCGCTGTTTTAAACATTGAACAGATGGTGGTGCGCGGTCGACTCACCCTCGAAATCGTCGCCGAGATTCCTTCGGGTAGCGATGCGCTTAAAGAACTCCTCCTCCTCGGCTGGGTACGCGACCTCAGCATCGACTTCGAAGTGACCGAAGCCGCGCCAGCCCACGCGTTGCCCACGCTCGTCGTCACCGTCGTTGGATCTACTCTCACTCCGTCCGATCTCGAAAAGGTCACCGCCGCTATCGCCAAGGCCAACGGCAATATCGAACGCATCCAGCGGCTCGCCGATTCGCCCGTCTGGTGTTACGAGTTCGAAGTCAACGGAGGCGACCCCAGCGAAATGCGTTCGCTTCTGATCGACACCGCAGCAGACAACCCCCGCTTTGACGTCGCTGTCCAACGCGCTGGTCTCTCGCGCCGGGCTCAACGACTCGTCGTGCTCGATGTCGATTCGACCCTCATTCAGAACGAAATGATCGACCTGCTCGCCGACCAATCCGGATGCGGCGAGCAGTGCGCAGCCATCACCGAGTCGGCAATGGCTGGCGAGATCGACTTTGAAACCTCACTTCGCCAACGCGTTGCACTCCTCGCTGGTCAGCCGCTACAGATCCTCGACTTGGCCTACGACGAACTCGAACTCACCCAGGGAGCCAACACCTTCATTACGACGCTGCACCACCTCGGCTTCAAGGTGGCGATCGTAAGCGGAGGCTTCACCTCGTTCACCGACCGGCTCAAGGACGAACTCGGATTGGATTATGCATTCGCGAACCAACTCGAGACCCGACGAGGTGTTCTTACCGGCGAATTGACCGGGCGAATCGTCGACCGGGCAGGCAAGGCCGAACTTCTCCGAGAGATGGCCGAGCAAGAGAGCATCACGCTCGAACAGGTCATTGCTGTCGGCGACGGAGCAAACGACTTGGACATGCTCACCACCGCTGGCCTGGGCGTCGCCTTTTGCGCAAAACCAATCGTTCGCCAAGCCGCCGACGCATCGCTCAGCGCACCGCATCTCGATGCGGTTCTGTTCCTGCTCGGGATTCGCCGCGAAGAACTCCTCAAAGACGGTCTGTACGCCGAATCCTCCGACGACCCGACCAACACAACCAAAGGAAATCCATGACCCGCATCCTCGTCACCGAGAAGATCGCCGAAGCTGGCCTCGCTGTACTGCGCGACGCTGGCCACGAAGTCGACGTTCAGATTGGCTTGGATGAGGCCCAGCTGCGCGAGAAGATCTCCGGCGCATCGGGTCTACTTATTCGTTCGGCGACCCAGGTCGACAAGGAGCTCCTCGCCGCGGCCGACTCGCTCGTCGTCGTCGGCCGTGCGGGCGTGGGCCTCGACAACGTCGACGTCGACGCAGCCACCAGCTCTGGCGTCCTCGTCGCAAACGCACCCACGGCCAATTCCATCTCGGCCGCCGAACACACCTTGGCGATGCTCCTCGCGTCGGCCCGCAATATCCCTCAAGCCCACCAGTCGCTGCAGGAAGGTCGCTGGGACCGTTCGAGCTATGGCGGCGTCGAACTCTACGGCAAGACCCTCGGCATTGTTGGCCTCGGAAATATTGGCGGCCTCGTCGCCGAGCGCGCAAGTGCCTTCGGAATGACCATCTTGGGCCACGACCCGTTCGTCGATGCCGAGCGAGCAGATTCGCTGGGTGTGAAGCTCCTCGATCTCGACGAGGTCGTCCGACGCGGCGACTTCTTGACCCTTCACCTGGCCCGCACGCCCGAGACGATCGACCTCATCGATGCTGCGCTTCTTGCTCAAGCGCAGCCGCACATGCGAGTCGTCAACGTGGCTCGTGGCGGGATCATCAACGAAGCAGACCTCGAAGCTGCGATTCGCTCCGGCCAGATTGCAGGCGCAGCACTCGACGTATTTGCAACAGAACCGCTTACCGAGTCACCCCTGTTCGAGCTTCCCGGAGTCATTGCGACTCCGCACCTCGGTGCAAGCACGGCCGAGGCACAAGCACGTGCTGGCCAAACAGCAGCAGAACAGATTCGTCTCGCTCTCGCGGGCGACGACGTTCCCTTCGCCGTCAACACGATCAGCTAATGCGCAACGCCTGGCGGCGAGACCTGAAAGCTATGACTCGCTGAACGTCAGTGTCGTACCGGAAAGGCTCAGTCCGAGCCGGCGAACCTGATTCTCGACGGCGACGATGTCAAATGGCGTGCGACCGGTCCAACGCTCGTCGAGCGAGAAGCGAACACGGGTTCCGGGCGAATCGCGGTCGACAATCTTGAAGGCTCCTGACGGCTTACCCAGCGTGTACTTCTGGGCGTACGCCTTGCCATCGACCATCGTCACGATGCTCGCTGAGCTCGAAATCGCGTTGACCTCTGCGAGGCCTGTTCCACAGAGCAGCGGTGCGTAGTCCTCGTGCCTCTTGTACTCACCGCATGCGCCAACGATGGTCATCATGTCTTGCGCGATGGGGTTCCCGGTCGCTGGACTGTCGCCAAGTGAGAGTCCCGGACCGTCGTCGGTCACGGTGATGTCGTCGCCGGAGACTCCAACGGCAATGGTTGATGCTCGTCCTTCATGGGCATATGGCAAAGCAATGCACATTGCAGCGAACAGAGCTTGGTCCCGGATGCTCCGAGACTTGTCGAAGTGCACACCCAGGCGCGCTCTCACTGTTTGAAGATCATCTGCCATTGATTCCTCTAGCTGACTGAGTGGATTTCTGGTCGGGCCAAACCGGCCCGACCTTGGCGTTCCTGTCGGCCGATTCATCGGCGGTTTGAATGTCGCAAACCCCGGCCGATGGAATATCGCTGCCCGCGTGGCATATGACAGTTCGTAACAGTATCGTAATACTGTCACAATATTCTTCACCTACAGCGAGGACCGACGCTATGACGACTCCCCCAAGCGACCACACCGTCACTATCCGTGTGAATTGGTTGCGGCGTGTTGCGATCGCGCTCGCCATTACTACGGCGGCTGCACTTGGATCGTTGGCCATCAGCGGCGAAAACGTTGAGGCCATCGGGCCAGATCAGATCATTGTTACGGCGCAGGGCGCAACGGGCGCCGAGCAAATGGTGCTTCGCGTGAACGGCGAAGATGCAGCACGCTGGCCCGTCACCACCCAACGGGACACCTACCGCTACACCGCCGAGACCGACCTGACGGTTGCTTCGGTCGAGGTGGCCTTTATCAATGACGACGGTGGCCCACGTGACCTGACGGTCAACCAGATCAACATCGCTGGCATTGTGTTGAAGTCAGCCGATGCATCCACTCGATCAACGGGCACCTATGTGGCTGGCGATGGTGGGTGCAGGGATCGAGCATCGGTCTCGAACGTGCTCCACTGCAACGGTTCGTTCACCTATCAGGTGCCGAGCGGAACCGTCTTGAGCCAATCCGCAGCAGACGCCGACGTCGTCATCCGAGCTCGTGGTCGCAGTGGTACCGAATCGGTGCAGGTACGGGTGAACAACTCGGTCGTCGCTACCGAAACCCTCAGCACCGAATGGCAGGTCATCGCTGTGCAACTCGATGCCGGCACCACGGTCGAATCAGCCGAGGTCCGATTCGTGAATGATGCCGCGGGACGAGACGTACAAGTCGACTACCTCGAAGTCGGCGGCCAACGCTTCGAATCCGAGGCAGCTACCACGCGCTCGAGCGGTACCCACGTCAACGGAGAATGCACCGAGCGTGCTTCCACCTCGGAATGGCTACATTGCGCTGGATCCTTCTCCTATCCCATCCAACAGGCTGTTCTCGCCGACGTCGTAACCGCACGGGCAGGTGACGCAACGGCCACGACCACCGCTCCCCCGACCGCACGAGCCGTCGAAGCGGCCCCAGCACCAGAGCCAGCAACACCGGAGCCCCCAGCAGCACCCGAGCC
>CAZMYN010000023.1:0-23403 GCA_964570495.1 uncultured Acidimicrobiales bacterium
CCATCGGATAGCGACCCATGTGCAGCGGACGATGATCGCCGTTAAAGCGACCAATACCTGCCCGTGTTCCGCCAACACCGAGGAACCACTCGGGCGACTTCGTGCTGCGCAACGAGGAGACCAAGCTGCGCGGTGCGAGCGGAGCGTCGGGGGTCATTGCGAACTCGGTCGTGACCGCAGCGACGGAGAACCCGCCAGCGAGGAACGGCGCTCGCAGTTCACCTCGTACCGATTCGATGAGTCCGCACTGCAAGGCGAGCTGGTCGAGGTCGACATCGGTGGCCGTCGGCGTGTGTGCGGTCGCGGCAAAGCCGAGTCGTCGAATGTAGGTCGCGGTGACCGCCGCGAGCTCGGCGGCTCGAAGGTCGGCGTTTACTTGCCGGGTGCCATTAATCCATTCGTCGCCCGGTTGATCAACGCCCACGATTCGGGTGTGCCCGACGATCACGACTACCGAGTGGTCCTGGCCGTCGATCGCCTCGTCAACCCATGCGTCTTGCGGGACGATGCCACAGCCGGCCATGTCGGCATTGAGAAAGTAGAGGCCGCCCTTGATGTGGTTGGCGCGTTCGGTCAGGTCGGACGGGACCGGTCCGAGCTCGGATACGTCGCCTGTTCGCTGAGCGTCGTAGATGTCGAAATAGGTTTGGTAGGCGTGCGAGGCATTGTGCGGACCACCACTGCGAGGTTCGACTGGGCGCTTGCCTCCTCGTCGGACCGGCGCAGCCGCCGGGTTGTTGAGCCGAGGAAGTCGTTCGAGCGGATACGGCCCCATGTGCGTTGGCCGCTTGCGATGCGAAAACAACTTCATGATGCACCCTAGGACACGCTGGAGCTGGACCGCTTTGTCGACCGAATGGTCTGACCCGCTTCAGCGCGATCGCCATCTCCGTACCTTCGCCTCACTGCGAGATATGAGCGTCGAGGACGCAGGGGCGTCGTCGAGGGAACGCTCATGGCCGCCCACGCGGCCTTCACGACGACATTTGCTCAGTCGCTGCACCTCGAACACGACGCCGCGGGTCCTGAGTTCGACGGCTACTTCTAACGAGTTGATCACGCACCTGGTCGTCGACGAGACGGCCGGAGATCTCTGCGAGGCGCTCTCGCATTTTGTCGAGGTCGCCGCCAAGTGGCGTGAGCCCGTGTTCGATGATGTCTCGGTAGACCGCCCAGCCAAGCTCGAGCGCATGGACCACTGCGACCTGGGCTTGCACCTTGGGCGACGACGTCGACTCCCCCGTTCGCTCGGCCACGATCTCCACCATCCGCGCCACCACAGGCGAGCGATGGTCATACACCTCGCCAGCCCATTCTTCGGTGGCGGCGAGATGGGCGAGCGTTCGCCAAAGAGGAATTCGCTGCTCGGTCTTTATCGGAACCACCGAGCGGTGTGCATCCAACGCCGTGAGAACCGCCCCCGACCCCATTCGTAGGGAACTAGCAATGAGGTGTTCCTTCGACTCGAAGTAGTGATGTACCTGGCCGTGATTGACTTGCGCGAGCGATGCAATGTCCTTCGAGGTGACCTCGGTCGGTGGGGCGTCTTCGAGAAGATGCCGTGCCGCGAGCAAGAGTCGCTCGCGTACTTGCTCACGTCCACGGGGTGCGGGTGCGTCGATGGGGAATGTGTCGAGAACGAACCAGGACGCTGCCTTCTTCGACACGTTGGCTACCGGGATCGAATCGTCAATCAGACGTGTCGACCGGCGCGCGACTTCAGCACGGACCTTTCCGAGCTTGGGGCGATAGCCAGCCAACCCGGTCTCGATGATGTCCTGGAAAATCCACCAGCCCCGTTGAAGGGCCATGGTTCCTGCCACCTCGGCCATCACCTCAGGCGACGATGGTTTTCGACCAAGATCCTCAGCCCGGCGATGCGCGAGCGACGCAACCACCGGTGACGGCTCAAACGGCGGTCGTCGCCACTCGCCGGTCATTGCCAGGTACGCGAGAGTGCGCCACGCCGGGTTGCGACGTGACGTGTCGATGGGCAGCGGAAAAACCAGTCCGTCCTGGACTCGCTCTTGGTGATAGCGCGCTGCGCCATCGGCGATGGTCGCGGCAACAAGGCCGTCCTTTGAACCGAAGTAGTGGTGGATCTGGCCATGGTTCACCCCAGCCAGATCGGCGATCTCACGACCCGTGACTTCGGTCGGAGGTGACGACGATAAGAGGTCTACAGCGGCAGACAACAGTCGCTGACGAACAGCGTCGCGGCCTCGACTCGGTGCGTGCTCAGTCAGCTCTTTACCCAGCCAACACTTCGCGGATGTCCCTTGCGTTGCTCGTGTGCATCGCCGACGTGTTTGCCTTGCTCCCAGCCGACCTCAGCCAAGTTCTCTTTGGCAAAGTCGACCGATTCCTGATCGGTAACTGTGGCAACGGTGTCGTTCCACTTGTTGAGCCAACCAGACAACGAGCTGACGGCCATGATCTCGATGATCTGTTCGTCGGAATAGTGCTTGCGCAATTCGACGAAGTGCTCCGGTCCGGTTTCGTTGGGTGACTTCGCCGCATCTCTGACCAGCCTCATTGCTGCCTTTTCGGCATCGGTGAAAAGGTCCGAGTTGTCAAAGTCGTACAGCGCTTGAATGCGCTGGGTTTCTACATCCATGGTGTTCAAACTGAACGCCCCATGAGACTGTCAATGAATTGATTCATTCGATATGGCTGCCACGCTGAACAGCTCGAGCTTGAACGGCCCCGGGATCAGGCGTTCGGAGTACACGAGGCTGGCCAGCTGGTTCACCATCTGTCGAAGCTCGGGCCAATGGTGAAGCTCGAAGCCTTGCCGTTCTGAATATTCGGCCATGAAGACCCTCTTTCTGCGTTTAGCGGAGGTGGTCCGGGACAGTGACCCCGAGCTCATCACCAATGTCGAAGTAGCGCTTGTTTACGGTGACGCCGACGGCGTCGACGATTCGGTTGGTGCCCTCAAAGCCGGCACAGACAGCAGCGGCTCGTACAACACCGCCGGCACCGACGGCGTTGAGCAGGTCGTTGCGTGCATCGGGTAGCTCATCGAAGTCGGTGAGCACGACAGCATCGACGAAGGCGCCCAACTCTTTTCCGCTGGGGAGCAGCGGGTCGAGTAATGGGTTGGTGACAGCAGCGATATCGACCGACACGTTTTGGGCGTTGGCGCTCTCACGGAGCATCCAGGCGTGGCCGAAGAGTCAAAAGAAGCACTCGTTGAGATGCGACGTGCGAGACGCAACGAACTCCATTTGCGGTCGGGTCAGTTCGCGGCCCGGCTCGACGTCGTACTTATGGACGTACTCATCGGTGAGATAGAGGGTGGCGGCGAGCGGCCGCTTAATTGCACCTTCGCCAGGGAGCGCAGACATCGCCGTCGGGGCGAGCGCCACACCCACTGTGGGTACCCACGAGTTCGACTTCACAGCACGCTCGTCGACAGCGGGCACCGGGCCACCGGGCACGGGCTCGGGGAACGCATCGAGCGGCGCGCCGACACCAATTCGATACGAATCGATTGACGAGATCAGCGCTACTACCGAGACCATCTCCACGTACGACAGCACGTCGCGGCCGTCGGCTACCCACGCGTCGACGTCAGTAGATCGACTGTTCATTGCCTCGCTCGCAACCCGTGCAACGGCTGTCGCGACGACCGCTGGCAGGCTCGGGCCAGAGGCGGTTAGTCCGCGTGCCACACGAGCATGCTCGGCGAAGCCAACCCGCTCGGCACCGGTGAAGAACGAACCCGGCGTAGCCAGCGCCATGAGCGCAACCTGGATCGCGTCATCGATAGCTGGGTCTGCAAACGGCGCTGGTAGTTCCCAAAGTTCTTGCATCGCTCTCGTCCCCTGTTGTCCCCGCGCAACCAATTCTAGTCCTCGACTAGAATAGTCATCTCGACGCTCAGAAGAAAGCGGAGCCGCGCTCGGTAGAACACAAACCGAACAACTTGATGAGCTTCTCGTGACGGGTAGCGCAGCGGTACCGTAGGTAGACAGACGCAACAGAGAGGTGAGACCGTGGCAGCGACAATGGACGCAAACACCATGACTAGTGAGGATCTCGTTGCCGCCGCAAAGCGTCTCGCTCCGGTCTTTCGAGAGCGAGCTGAACAGAACCCCGATGCGCGACGGGTTCCCGATGAGAGCATCGAAGAACTGAAGCAGAACGGCCTGTTCTCGGTCATCCAGTCATCGCGCAACGGCGGTCACGACACCGACATGGTCACTCAGCTCGATGTCATGGCTGCACTCTCCGAGGGTTGCACCTCGACTGCCTGGGTGGTTGGCGTTGGCCACGCTCACTCATGGTTGATCAACCATCTCCCCGCCGAGGCACAAGACGACATCTACGGCGAGGACCCCACGCAGCTCGTATCGGCAGTGATCGCTCCACGAGGCCGCGCGGTCAAGGTCGACGGTGGATACACGGTGTCGGGCTTCTGGCCGTTCGGATCGGGATGCGAACACTCAAAGAACTGGGTTCTGCTCGGCGCCGAACTCTTCGACAACGACGGAAACAAGCTCGACGAGGGCGACTTTGTGGTTCCTACGAACGAGGTCGAAGTTCGAGACGACTGGCACGTCACGGGCCTGAAGTCCAGCGGCAGCTGCAGCATGGTCGGCCAAGACATCTTCGTGCCCGAGCATCGATTCGTGTCACTCAACGCTCTGGTCGAGGGAACAACGCCAGGTCGCAACCTCCACGAAGGTTGGCTGGCCAAAGCTGCTCCCGTCCCGATCCTGTCGCTATGCATTGCTGGCTCGGCGCTCGGCGCAACACGTGCGGCGCTCGAGTTCTACAAGGAACTCATCCCCGGCAAAATCGTCGCGTACACCGACGAAGTGCAGATGGAACAACCCACCACCCACCGGCAATTCGCATCGGCGGCGATGCTGGCCGATGAAGGCGAGATGCTCCTCTACCGCACGGCCCATCTCATCGACGACTACGCACGCAACGGCCAGGAAATGGAACCACTTCTTCGGGCACGCTGTCGGATGGACTGCGCTCAGGGCGTGCGCCGCTGCCTGGAGGCCGTGCAAATCTTGTTTCTGGCCAGCGGCGGATCTGGAATCAAGAAGACCAGTCGACTCGGAACCATCTTGGCCGACCTCCAAGCCGCCAACATGCACGGAATTCTCAACCTCGAAACCAACCAAGAAATGTATGGACGGGTACTACTCGGCCTGGAGCCGAACACCCCCCTCATCTAACATCTCCCGCGCACGGGAAGGACCCACAACATGGCCAACAATCCAAAACCTATGACCAACGAGGAACACACCGCCGAGGTGATCGCGGCCTATGACGATTCGCCCAATCCGCGTTTGGCCGAGCTCACGACGGCTCTCATCAAGCACTTGCATGCGTTCGCGATCGAGGTGGGACTGACCCGCGAAGAGTGGTTCGCTGGAATCGAAGGCTTGACCCACGCAGGCGCGCTCTCAAACGACGAGCGCCAAGAGTTTGTTTTGTTGTCCGACACCCTTGGGCTATCGATGCTCGTCGAGATGCTCAATCATGGCGATGCTGGCGGCACCGAGCCGACCGTGTTCGGACCGTTCCATATCGAGGGGGCTCCACGTATGGAAATGGGCGACAGCATCGTCAAAGACGTCATGGACACCGACAAGGCGTTGGTCGTGACCGGACGGGTTCTCGACCTCGACGGCAACCCGATCAGCGGCGCGGAACTCGACGTGTGGGAGACCGCATCGAACGGCTTTTACGATGTGCAGGACGAGGGTCAGTCCGAGATGAACATGCGTGGCATCTTCACCACCGGCGACGACGGCAAGTTCGAAATCGTGGCGACAAGGCCCTGCGACTACACGATTCCTGATGACGGTCCGGGCGGCGCATTGTTGTTCGGCAATGGTCGTCACAACTGGCGTCCGGCGCACTTCCATTTCGTCGTGTCCGCCCCCGGGCACCGAAGCGTCATCACCCACCTATTCGACAGCGAAAGCGAATACCTCCATTCAGACGCCGTCTTTGGTGTTCGAGATTCGCTCGTCTGCGATATGCGTGACGGAACCGCGGAGTTCGACTTCGTACTTGGCCCAGAACGCACATGAGGTTCGCACGCGCAACCGCTGGTAACGAGACCGTCTTTGGAGTTGTTCAAGACGATCAGCTCGTCGATCTCCGAGAGTCGTTCACCAACGTGATCGAGCTCGTCGAGCTATCGATGTCAGAATCCGGCCGCTCGACAATCGACGCAGCACTCGTTGGAGCGCCATCGATCCCACTCGACCGAGCCGTCATGTTGCCGCCGATCGAAGCGCCGAAGCGTATCTTGTGCGTGGGTACGAACTACAGCGCGCACGTCGCCGAATCGGACACCGTTACCGAAGCTCCCGGCCACCCGATGATCTTCACCCGGTTCGCGTCATCGCTAGTCGGACACAACGTGCCCATCGAACGGCCCCACGTCAGCTCGAACTTCGACTACGAGGGCGAGCTGGCCATCGTGATTGGACGCACCACTCGCTACGCAAATCGAGACACGGCGCTCGACGCGATCGCCGGCTACTCGCTGCTGATGGACGGAACGCTGCGCGACTACCAGCGTCACACCAAGCAGTTCACGCCTGGCAAGAACTTCGAGCGTTCGGGGTCGTGGGGTCCACATATCGTCACCGCCGATGAAGTTGGCGACCCGTATGAACTGGAATTGTCCACGACGGTGGACGACATGATCGTGCAGTCGGCATCGACCACCCAGCTCATCTTCGACCTCGAAGCAATCGTGTCGTACTGCTCGGCGTTCACCACGCTCGAACCCGGCGACGTAATCGCCACCGGAACCCCCGGCGGGGTGGGCTACGCCCGCGATCCACAACTCTGGCTCGAACCCGGCATGACTGTGACCGTCGAGGTCCCCGGAGTCGGCACACTCACGAACCCGGTCATCGACGAACAGCTCTAACTGCAACAGTTAGGGACTGTCCCCAACTGTTGCAGCGATCCAAAGAACAGCCAGCTAGTCAAGGGAGGCCGAGACGATGTCACCGAACCAACTCGACCTCGCACGGGCCCTTGCGATGCCCCATCGTGAAGAAATGCTTCGTCGCGACCCTTCCGTCGAGCTCTTCTGGGAGAACAACCGAGCAGTCCTGAGCGAAGCCTGGAGCGAATGGGAAGACCGGGAAGGGCACGGCTCTTCCATGCTCGAAGCTTCACTGATAGACGCACGTCTGCACGCTGTGGTCTCCGAAGCATGGGCCGACCCGACCACCGAGGTCGCCATACATGATCTCCTCGATGAGGTCGCGCCAGATGTGTTCCAGTTGCAGTTCTTCGATCCGGAACGTCTCTCGATCCTGCGTGACTATCTGGAGGAAATTTGGGATGCGCAGATCCCCCTTCGCCCGCCATATGGGATCGTGCTGAACCGTGGGGGCGCCATGCTGGACCGTCGCTCAGCGGGGTATCTGGCCGCACCAAGTTTCCAAGCGCTCTACCAGCAGATTCTCGACACGTACATGCGTCCAATCGCACGGCTCATATATCCCGACGTCATGGGCTACGACACACAGACGTTTGGTTTCTCGATCGCATACGAGCCCGGCACCGATACATCGATTCGGTCACACGCCGACCCATCTGCAGCCACGCTCAACATCAACATGAACCTGCCAGAGGAAGACTTTGGTGGCTCGGTTGTGGACTTTTTCAACCTAGCCAGAACCCAACTCAACTCGGTGACGTTCACACCAGGCTCAGCGATCTTTCATCGCGGACGCGCCCTGCACGAGGCTCATCCAATCACGTCGGGCTCACGCACCAACCTCGTTCTCTGGCTATACGGCGATAACGGCCAAATCCCGGCACCACAATTCGACGGGCCGGCCAAGACAGCGGCGCAACGTTGGACAACACCAACGGCAACGCCCGACAGCTTCGCTCCGTTCTAATTGCAACAGTTAGGGACTGTCCCTAACTGTTGCAGTTTTAGCCAGGGGGGCCTTCTGGTGGCTGCTCGATAACGCCGATGACGATGCCGCGTTCCTTCTCGACGCTGGCCATACCGAGAATGGTCTCATCGGTCCACGTGATGCGGTTCTTGCGGCTGGTCAACCGATCGACGAGCAGCTCGAGCATTTCGTGTCGCACCGATTCATAGTCGGGGTTGCGGCCGAGGTCGACGTACTCGTTCGGGTCGGCATCGAGGTCGAAGAGCTGGGGAGGGAAGCCCTTGAAGTAGACGTACTTCCACCGGTCGGTTCGCATCATGTACGCACGGGCATCTGACGGGCCAGCGTCGACGGTTGCGCGAGCTGGGTAGATGCCGTAGTCGATTTCGGAAAAAGCTGCCGGACGCCATTGGTCGGGCGTCGTTCCATGAAGGAACGGTTGCAGCGATGTGCCCTCGATGCGATGCGGCACCGGCGGCGTGTCGGTCGCTTCGAGAAACGTCGGGACAAGATCGATGCCTTCGACCAGCGCATCACACGCCGTGCCGCGGGTCGCGTCGGCCTCGGAGCGGGGGTCAACGATGATCAGTGGGATCTTGGCCGAAACCTCGTGGAACAACTCCTTTTCTCCCATGAAGTGATCGCCGAGGTAGTCGCCATGATCGGAGGTGAACACGATCATCGTGTCGTCGGCGCGGCCGCTTTCATCGAGCCAGTCGAACAGCTTCCCGAGGTGGTCGTCGATCTGTTTGATCAGGCCCATGTACGCGCCGATGACTTTCGTCCGAATGCTCGGATCCGAGAAGCTGCGGCTGACCGTCATGTCCATGAACGCCTCATAGACCTCGTTGGGATCTTCGCGTTCGACATCGGATTGCAGGACGTCAATAAAGGTCTCGGGACCATACATGTCGTGGTACGGGGCGGGCGCCATGTACGGCCAGTGCGGCTTGATGTAGCTGAGGTGCAGCAGCCATGGTTCGTCGCCCATTTCGGTGATGAACTCTTTGGCGCGCTGGGTCATGTACGCCGTCTCGGAGTGTTCTTCGGCCACTCGTGCCGGAAGGTGCGAGTTCTCGAGATACCAACCGGACAGGATTTCACCGTCGGGCCCTTCGGCAGCGTTCGCGTAATCGTTCCAGGGGTTCTCGCCCTCGTACCCGTGCTCGCGGAGATAGTCGTTGTACGACAGCTGCCCACCTTTGAATCGCAGCAGCGGCGTTGGATGCAGACCGTCATCGCGCTCGTATGGCTCAAAGCCCGCATGTGCAACGCGCATGCCGATCTCGGTGTCTGGGGTCAAGCCGAGGCGAGCCATGCCTTCGGTGTCGGGAAGCATGTGGGTCTTGCCCACCACTGCTGTGGTGTAACCCGAATCCGCCAGGTAGTCGCCAATCGTGAGCTCACTGACCGGCAACGGAACAAGGTTCCAGGTCGCTCCGTGACTGAACGCATTTCGCCCGGTGTAAAAGGACGCTCGCGAGGGTCCACATACCGGCGACGGAGCGTACGCCCGGTCGAACCGCACGCCTCGGGATGCAAGCTTGTCGAGGTTCGGTGTGTCGAGATGCGGGTGGCCATAGCAGCTGAGGTAATCAAACCTCCATTGGTCGGCCATGACGAAGAGGATGTTCTTCACGGTGCTCACAAAACCGAACCCTATTACCTTCGACTACGAAGAGCCCTGCCGAGAGACGTGATAGGCGCGTGTTGTCATTGCATATGGAACGAAACACCTCCGGGCCATGGCGCTGGCTCACGGGGATGGGACAGTTCCTAAGCGTTCGCTAGTCCTCGGGTTGCGGCGGCATCTTCGTCGTGGATGAACCAACTCACGAACGCTGCCGGAAGGATCAATAGCCCCATGGCAACAAAGGCCCACTGGTAGGCGCCAAGGCGATCGGCTGCCGGAGCGAGCTCGCCGCCAACCGCATCGATTCTGCTGGTGATAACCGTGGCGGCCAATGCCAGACCAGCAGCTGACGCCACCTGACGCTGAGTGTTGAATATCGATGTGGCCCGGCCGGTGTCAGCTCGCGAGATCGACGCGTACACCGCGGTCTGGATCGAAACGAACACAAAGCCAAGCGACGATCCGCGGGCGAACGCCCCAAGAGCGAGGATCCACCGCGACGTATCGAGATCGAACAATCCGTAGCTGGCAGTGACGAGCGCGGCGCCAAGCGTTCCCACCATCAGCAGCCGACGCGGCCCAACAGCGCGGTAGATCCGTTTACCGAGCAGATTCGACACGAGGAACACACCGGCCGCTTGCGGTGCCTGCATCAGCCCCGATTGCGTGGCACTGAACCCTCGGAGGTCCTGAAGGTAGAGGGGCAGCACAAAGATCCACCCAAAGAAGCCGGCGTACACCATGCCCGCGCCGATATTGACGGTTCGGAACAGACGGTCGGCAAGCAACCGAAGCGCGAGCATCGGCTGTTCGAGCCGAAGTTCGAGGACGACCAACGCCGAGAGCGCGGCAATTCCGACGACGACCGCGCCAATGATGGTGCCCGAGGCCCAACCGAAATCCGGGCCGCGAGACAACGCAAAGATCAGTAGTGAAATACCGCCGGTCGACAAGATGAGACCGCCAAGGTCGAATGATTCAGCACCGGCCTGCACTTCCTCGCGAAGCCACCGCCACCCAAGCCCGAAACCAACCAAGCCGAGGGGCAGGTTGACCAGAAAGATCCAACGCCAAGAGGCGTTGTCGACCAACAGGCCGCCCAACACCGGGCCAACAGCCGGCGCGACCACCGCAACACTGAGTACGCCAACAGTCGCTGTTGCTCGCTCTGACAGCGGAAACGCTCGAAACAGCATTGCGCTACCGATCGGCGTGATGATTCCAGCGCCAAGGCCTTGAACGACCCGAAACACAATGAGCTGGTTCACCGACTGCGCTCCGGCGCACAAGAGCGACCCAACGACAAACAGCGCCAAGGCCACCAGGAACATCCGCTTTGTTCCGAAACGGTCGCCTAGCCATCCGGCAGCCGGGATAACCGACGCAAGAGCGAGAAAGAAGGCCAGCGCTACCCATTCGATGTCGGTGCTCTCGACCCCGAACGATTGAGCGAGCGAAGGAAACGCGACGTTGACCGCAGTGCCGTTGAGGATCGTCATCGTCAGTCCCGCGATGTAAACGACCATCACGCGGTACTTGTATTCGCTCAACACGCGGTGCAGCCCACTACGTGGACCCTAGCGCTGGGACAGTTGGGGACAGACCCCAAGTGTCCCACCGTCTTGACCAGCTAGCCGCCGATCGTTGTGGTGTGGAGATCATCGGCGACGATGATCTCGCCTTCGTAGCCACCGCTGCGAACCTCATCGATAAAGAGCTGTCGGTCGGCGTCGCTTTTTGGCCCGGGAATCAGGTGGGTCAGAACGAGCGTTGGGACGCCGAGCTCGGCTGCTTGTGCGCCGATGAGCTTCGTGTCGGCGTGATACTCCATCACGTAGTGGCGATGGGGTGGAAGGTCGTCATAGAACGAGAAGCGCATGGCCTCATAGACCAACACATCGACCCCTTCAGCAAGTTCAGCGACTTCATCGCACACCTTCGTGTCGCCCGATATCGCAATCGAGCCGTCGGGTGTGTCGATGCGGTAGCCAACCGCTCCTTGCACTGGTTCATGGCGAACCTGCATCGATGACACGACCACGTCGCCCTCACGCCACACTTCGGTGACCGTTTCGGGTACCGGAAACGACCGTAGATCGATCTTCGGGTGATGCACTCGACCCGCATGGTCGAGGCGCACCTGAATGTCGGCGTCCCAGCCGTGCAGCAGAGTCTTGATGTAGTCGGTCGAATCGCCCTCGGGCGCGATGATCGGCAGCGGGTCGCCGCCGTCCTCGCGGTCCATATTCCAATGCGTGAGCAACAAGTCGGTCAGACCCGACACGTGATCGCTGTGGTGATGGGTGACGAACACCGCGGTGAGATCGGGAATCCACAGATCGAGACCAGCCAAGCGCTGAACTGTCGAGCGGCCGGCGTCGAACTGCATCGTGATGTCGTTGTAACGAACAAGAGCTCCAGGGCCAGCGCGGTTGCCGTCGGGGATCGGGGTGCCGGTTCCTGTTGTAGTCACTGAGGTCGTCATGGAAGCACCGCCGTATCGAGGTCTTTGCAGACCACAATGTCTCCTTCGTAGCCGCCTTGGCGTACTTCGTCGACGAACGCTTGCTCGTCTTCGGGAGTGTGTGGCGCTGGGATGAGATGGGTGAGCATCAGCTTGGGTATTTCGAGCTCGGCCATCTGCTTGCCGATCAGCCGAGTATCGCTGTGGTATTCCATGATGTACTGCTTGTCCTTTGGGCGCTTCGCAATAACGTCCATTCGCATGGCCTCGTACACCACGACATCGGCGCCTTCGCAAAGCGCAGCGACCTCATTGCAGACCGTGGTGTCTCCACTGATCGCAATTACGCCGTCGGGTGTCTCGACTCGATATCCCACGGCATTGACGATTGGTTCGTGACGAACCTCGTTTGCCAATACCCGAACATCGCCGCTCGACCACACCTCGGTTGGCTCTTGGGGGGCATCGAACCCGCGAATGTCGACCTTGGGTTCCGGTGGACGCTTGTTGTGCAACGCCCTCACGGCCAGGTCGGTCTCCCAGATATCGAGCATCGACTCACAAAAGTCGAGCGTTGGGCCGTTAGGCGCAAGAATCGGCAGGGTCCCAGCCTCGTCGTAGACGTCCATCGTCCAGTGCGAAAGCACGAGATCTTGTAACCCAACAACATGGTCGGAGTGATAATGCGTGAGAAACAGTGCGCTGAGCATCGCCGGTGAAGACTCGGCACCGAGCAGTCGAGCAACGGTTCCACGACCCGCGTCGAACTGGACGTGCGTCTCGCCGTAGCGAATCAGTGCTCCGGCGCCAGCACGGTCGTGCGTGGCTAGCGGGGTTCCAGTTCCGGTGACCGTCACGTGAGTGGTCATGGTCGTTCCCTTCACGCTGAGACAAGATTGACCTGATCGAAAACAATTCTGCATCGGAGTCCGAGGAAATCTAGAGTTGAGGTGATGAGCCACACCACAGACTTTGATCTCTCCGAAGGTCTCACGACTGAACGCCGCGCGGCTCATCGGATACACGCCTTTAGCAACATGATCTCGGGGCTCTTCTATGGGCGTACCGAGCAGCGCCTCGGGATCAGCCTTGCCGAATGGCGGGTCCTACGAGCAATCTTGCTTCGCCCAGGTGTCTCTCAGGCCGAAATCGCCGTGTCCGAGGGTCTGAACGTGATGAATGTCAGTCGCGCCGTTGCTGGGCTCCGCGACAAACGCCTCGCAACGGTGGAATCCGACCCCAAAGATCGCCGCCGGACCATGCTCCACGCCACCGACCTCGGTGAGGAGCTCGGCGTCCATATGAGCGCCCAAGAGACAGCGATGTACGAGCACGTGTTCGAGGTCCTCTCCGCAGACGAGGTCGAGATAATCGACGAGCTGCTGAGTCGAGTGAACAGCAGCTTCAAGACCCGCGAATTGCCTTCACCACTGACATCGGAGCGCGACTGGTCTCGCGAGCTAGATCCCGGGTCTTCGCGCTAGCCCCTGCTTTGACAGGTCCCCCAGTCCGAGCGACACTCTACGAGTCGACTCACTAAAGTTCGTGAGCATTCGAGCTCGGCCAATTGGGGGGCTGCATGAGTGACGGTCTGTTGCTCAAAAACCAAGGCATCTCTGGGCCAATCCTTGAAGTCGAGAACCTTCATGTCCACTTTTCTGGAGCATCCAGGCTGCTCGGCGCCACACCACCACCGGTAAAGGCCGTGAACGGGATTTCGTTCACGATCATGCCCGAGCGCACCTTTGGGTTGGTCGGAGAATCAGGGTCCGGTAAGTCCACCGTGGCGCGAGCAATTCTGCAGCTAGTCGATCCTGTCGACGGCACGATTCGCCTCGCCGGCCAAGACGTGACTCGAGTGCCCCGCAGCGGCGAACTCGACTTTCGAAAGCGGGTCCAGGCAGTCCTTCAAGATCCGTTTTCTTCTCTCAATCAGGTGCACCAGACACGCACGATTGTTGGGGACGCGATTACTCGTCACTACGGAACGTCAGCTGGCGACCAACGTGATGAACGTGTCGGCCGCTTGCTTGACGATGTTGGGCTTTCGCGGGACTTCCTCGACCGCTATCCCTGGGAAATGTCTGGTGGTCAACGTCAGCGCGTTTCGATCGCCCGAGCTCTCGCCGTTGAACCCGACGTCATCATCGCCGACGAGGCAACAAGTGCCCTTGACGTGTCGATCCAAAGCCAGGTCATCAACGTTCTAAAACGCATTCAAGATGACAGCGGTGTGTCGTTTCTGTTCATCGCTCACGACCTCGAAGTCGTCAAACATGTGAGCCACGACATCGGCGTGATGTATCTGGGTTATCTGGTCGAGCAAGGTGACGCGGGCGAGATTAACAACGCCCCCACACATCCGTACTCCGAGATGTTGATCGCGTCGATTCCGGTCCCCGACCCGGTTATCCAAGCAGGCCGCAGGGAATTGCGACGGACCTTCAAAGATGCCGAACCCCCGTCTCCAGCGAATCTTCCACCGGGCTGCCCGTTCGAGAATCGTTGCCCGGTTGCACTCGACATCTGCAAAGAAGTCATGCCCGATCCAACGCCCGCTCACCACGGTGGCGAAGTGCGCTGTCATCTGCACACCACCGGGCCAGAGCTCGCGGGCGAATCCGTGGTCGACTACATCAAGTCAAAAGCCCGCGGACCGGCAAAGGCCGAGTAGGTCGTGGCTACCGAGGTCATCATCACGGGAACTGGATTTCCGGTCCCCGACCCAAACCGTGCGGGCCCAGGTGTCCTGATCCGTCATGGTGATCTGAACATGCAGTTCGATGCGGGTCGATCTACGGTTCGCCGAATCGTTCAAGCAGGCTTGGGTCTCCAAGAAGTCGACGCCTTCTTCGCCACGCATCACCACAGCGATCATCTCGTCGGGCTTCCCGACCTCGTCATGACTCGCTGGAACATGGGTCGCAGGGGCGCGCTGGAACCACTCGACATTGTCGTACCCGCCGGCCCTGCAGAGCGCTTCGCGAATTCGATGCTCGACGTGTGGCAAGAAGACCTCGACGTTCGCAAGCTTCACCTGAGTCTGCCCACCAGTCCCGAGATCAACGTCGTCGCGTTCGACTACCCCGACGAGGTCTCACCTGTTTGGGAACGCGACGGTGTAGTGGTTTCCGCTGGCCAAGTCCGACATGAACCCGTGCATCCCGCAGTTGGCTACCGCGTCGAAACGCCCGACGGCATTGTGGCGATCACTGGAGACACGACCGTCTGCGATGAGGTCGCGCTACTCGCTACCGGCGCCGACGTGCTCATATACGAGGCAATGCTCTTCTCCCTGGTCGAGACCTGGGATCGGCAATTTCATCCGATCATGGACTACCACGCCGACTCTCGGTTGATCGGTGCGCAAGCCGAGAGCTGCGGGGTAAAGACGCTCGTGCTCACGCACACGATCCCCGCTCCAAACACCGACGAATTGAAACAAACCTTCGTCGACCACATCCGCGACGGAGGCTTCACTGGCGAGCTGTTAGTAGCCAACGACCTCGATGTCGTCCAGCTCAGCTGAGACCAACACCGCTATCTGCTAGCAGTCTCGGCCGGGGCCGACGTTCACACCGTGGCTCGTTCACCGTCAAACAAGCTGATCTCATCGTGTCGCAGGCAACGGACCAAGTCGTGACCGACAAGCTCAAGCGGTGCCCGGCTTGTCTGGCAGACCTCGGATGCGAACTGACAACGCGGCGCGAACCGGCAACCGGTTGGCCATGCAGCTGCCGAAGGCACCATCCCTGCAATGACCGGAAGCTCACCCACTCCGGAGTGACTCTGGGGCATCGTGTCCAGCAGAGCTTTGCTGTATGGATGTCTCGGCGTGTGAAAGACCGACGTCGACTCCGCAGTTTCGACAACTTGACCGCCGTACATCACCAGCACCCGATCGGCTGCTTCTGCGATGACCCCAAGGTCGTGAGTGATCAAGATGATTGCCATGTTGTGACGCTGTTGGACCTCGGCAAGCAGGTCGAGAATTTGGCCTTGAACCGTTACATCCAGCGCGGTTGAGGGCTCATCGGCAATCAGCAATTTCGGATCGCACGCAAGCGCCATGGCAATACCGACTCGCTGAGCCATACCGCCCGAGAACTCGTGAGGGTACTGATCGAGTCGGCGTTCTGGATCGGGCACGCGAACTTCGGCGAGCAGCTCTTTGGCCCGTACTCGTGCTTCTTTCTTGCTCATGTTCTGATGGATCATTAGCGGCTCGGAAATTTGATCGCCTACCCGGATTGCGGGGTTGAGCACGGCGATTGGTTCCTGGAAGATGATGCCGATCTCTTTGCCTCGGATCTCTTGCCATTGCTTCTCGGTCAGGTTGGTGACATCGCGGCCACCAAACTCGACACTGCCGCGTGTCATCCGGCTGCGGGGTAAAGACGCTCGTGCTCACGCACACGATCCCCGCTCCAAACACCGACGAATTGAAACAAACCTTCGTCGACCACATCCGCGACGGAGGCTTCACTGGCGAGCTGTTAGTAGCCAACGACCTCGATGTCGTCCAGCTCAGCTGAGACCAACACCGCTATCTGCTAGCAGTCTCGGCCGGGGCCGACGTTCACACCGTGGCTCGTTCACCGTCAAACAAGCTGATCTCATCGTGTCGCAGGCAACGGACCAAGTCGTGACCGACAAGCTCAAGCGGTGCCCGGCTTGTCTGGCAGACCTCGGATGCGAACTGACAACGCGGCGCGAACCGGCAACCGGTTGGCCATGCAGCTGCCGAAGGCACCATCCCTGCAATGACCGGAAGCTCACCCACTCCGGAGTGACTCTGGGGCATCGTGTCCAGCAGAGCTTTGCTGTATGGATGTCTCGGCGTGTGAAAGACCGACGTCGACTCCGCAGTTTCGACAACTTGACCGCCGTACATCACCAGCACCCGATCGGCTGCTTCTGCGATGACCCCAAGGTCGTGAGTGATCAAGATGATTGCCATGTTGTGACGCTGTTGGACCTCGGCAAGCAGGTCGAGAATTTGGCCTTGAACCGTTACATCCAGCGCGGTTGAGGGCTCATCGGCAATCAGCAATTTCGGATCGCACGCAAGCGCCATGGCAATACCGACTCGCTGAGCCATACCGCCCGAGAACTCGTGAGGGTACTGATCGAGTCGGCGTTCTGGATCGGGCACGCGAACTTCGGCGAGCAGCTCTTTGGCCCGTACTCGTGCTTCTTTCTTGCTCATGTTCTGATGGATCATTAGCGGCTCGGAAATTTGATCGCCTACCCGGATTGCGGGGTTGAGCACGGCGATTGGTTCCTGGAAGATGATGCCGATCTCTTTGCCTCGGATCTCTTGCCATTGCTTCTCGGTCAGGTTGGTGACATCGCGGCCACCAAACTCGACACTGCCGCGTGTCATCTGGCCCGGCGCTGGTGTGAGCCCAAGGGCCGACAACATCGTCATGGACTTTCCTGAACCAGATTCACCAACGACGCCCAGCGTCTCGCCAGCTCGCACTTCGAGCGAAACACCTTCGAGAATTTGGCTTACCTTCCCACCTGCACCCGGGAACTCGACGTCCATGTCTCGAACCGAAAGAACCACGTCGTCGCCGGTCGCGTGCGGTGCTGTGGCCGGAGCGACCGCTTGGCGCTTTGTAATCGTCAGTGCGTTGTTGCTGGCATCGCGGCCGATCGCATCGCGCACGGCATCGCCGAGGAGATTGAAGGCCAGCACCGTGATAATGAGCGCCGCAGCTGGCGGGACGATTTGCCAAATACCCTCCGTGCGGAAGATCGTGCGAGAGCGATTCAACATGACGCCCCAGTCGGGGTCATCAAGGTTGGCGCCGATTCCGAGGAAGCTCAAGGTTGCACCGATGAGGATGACCGCTCCAGCGATAATCGCCATCTGCACCACGAGTGACGAAACGAGATTCGGCGCGATGTATCGGCGCAAGATCGTAGGGGTCGACAACCCGGTAATCCGAGCAGCGTCGACGTAAAGCTCTTCCTTCTCCTGCAGCGTGACCGCCCGCGTGAGTCGAGTGAAGCGCGTCGACATTGCGATGCCGACACCGATCATGGCGTTGTCGAGGGAGGGGTTCAAGATGATGATGACCGCCATAGCCAACAAGATGATCGGCAGGGCGAACAACACATCGTTGACCCACTGGATCGCCCGATCGACTCGGCCGCCCTTCCAGCCGGAGTACAAGCCGAGCGGAATGCCAATACCGAGGGCGATCGTCATCGCAATCGCAATCGAACGGAACGCAAAACCTGCGCCAAAGATCACTCGGCTGTAGAAATCTCGACCGAGCTGATCGGTACCGAGCCAAAAGTCAGCACTTGGGGTCTCGGTTATCCGTTGCAGCGTGACGTCTTGCTGAAACGGATCGTGGGTTGCGAGCACTTCTGGCGCGACCCACGCAAAGAACAAAATCGCGACCCATGTCATTGAAAACAATCCGAGGGGATTGCGGAACATGCGGCCCCAGAATTGTCGCCGCGGTGACGTTGCCTTTTCTGCACTCGGCGCTAAGACCTCCTGGGTCGTGTCACGTGCTTCTCCCAATGCTTCCGAGGCCTCGACGGGTTCACGTATGTCGGTCACTTGTTGAGCCTGACCTTTGGGTTCAAGAAGCCGTAGCTGATATCGACGAGCAGGTTTACAAGGACGACGATGAGGCCGACCACGAGCATGCCGCCCTGCAAGATCGTCACGTTGCGAGAAATGATGGACGTCACGAGCAACTCGCCCATCCCACGAATACTGAACACGATTTCAATGGCGGTGATAAGACCGATGGCCGCTGCGGCGCGAAAGCCGATGACCGTGACCGTGGGGATCATCGCGTTGGGCAGGGCGTGGCGAATGATGAGTTTGGTTCGTCCGACGCCTCGAGCGCGGGCAGCGAGCACGTAGCGAGATTGCAATGCATTGGCCATCGAGCTGCGCAACTGGCGTTGCACGATCGCAAGCGTTGGGAGCCCGAGCGCGATCGCGGGCAAGATGATCGATTTAAACCACTCCCAAACAGACTCTGTGAGCGGAACGTAGCCCGTGGGGTTCACCCACCCCAGCCTCACCGCAATTCCCCACGCCAAAAAGATGGCGATGATAAATCCGGGCGCAGCGATAATGCCGGCAGCCGACACCGATGAAAGACGATCAAGACGGCTCCCGGGTCGAATTGCGGACACGATGCCCATAAACATGCCACCCGATACGCCGATAACCATGCTCAACGCAACGATGCTCAGCGTCGGCGGCAGTCGCTCACCGATCAGCGCAGCGACCGAGGTGTTGCTATCTCTCAGAGATGAACCGAGGTCGCCTTGGACCACACCGGTAATCCAGCGACCGAAACGTTCGTGGATCGGGTCGTCGAGCCCAAGCACGGTCTCGATCTCAGCAATGCACTCGGGGGTGGCACCTTCGCCGCAGACCTGTCCGGCAATCGAGCCATTCGCCTCGGTAGCGACTGCGATAAGAAACGTCACGACTGCGATCGCGAAGAGCAGCGGAATCGTCGCCAACAATCTGAACCCGATGTATTTTGCCACCTTCTGATGGACCCCTTAAGCCAAATGGTCTTTCAATCAATTCGGTCCCGGGCCGTGTGGCCCGGGACCAAATCGTTCATGATTTAGTGAGTGACGGGATTAGCCGTCGTTACGAACTCCCTGTGGCCAGAAGGTGACAGGAAGCGCACGTGCGTGGTTGAGCCCGGTAACGCTCGTCTGGTGACCAATGGAGGTCGTCAGAATGTTGTTCATGATGAAGACGCACTCTTCGATCATGATCTGCCACGCTTCAGCAACGGCTGCTTCACCTTCCTCAAACGAAAGCCCGCGAGCTTCGTTGACAAGTTCGGTTACGCCGTCAGGTGAAACACCTGATGGGTTGAGGCCACCGCCACCGGTACGAGCGATCAGCGACTGCAGAGCGTTCGGCTCGTTGAAGGCGATGATCTGGATTGGCGAGTCGCCACGGGCGAGGTTCGCAAACATCTCCGAACCAGCTGGTGGGTCGAGGACCTCGTTGTTCATCGTGATGCCGATCTCTGCGAGCGCTCCACTGAAGGCCGAAGAAACAACCGGCCAGAACGTCGCTGGAAGGTGACGGTTCGAGAACACGATGCTGCTGGCGTCTTCACCACTGCCATCGATCAAGGACTGAGCAAGCTCAAGGTCGAAGTCTGGCGAATCGAGGTCGTCGATGAACGCGTAGTCCGTTGGGGACGCTGCGAACTGCTTGACCGCCGATTCTGCCGGGTTACCGCCAGCTTCCTGGATACCGACACGGTTGAGCGCAGCCGCAGCAGCGCAACGCACATCTCGGTTTGCAAGAGCTGGGATGGTCTCACCAGTCCAGTCAGCGACCACGAAGCCAATACGAACCGTGGTGTTCTGCGTGGCTGCAGGAACCAGATCGACCTGGTTGTTAGAGATCACCGCTGCGTCGAACTGTCCGGCGTTCAGACCGTCGAGACGAGCCTGGTCAGCAACGCCTCCGAGGAACCTAACCGTCTCGAGGCCGACGTCTTGTGGACGCCAGTAGTTCTCGTTTGCGACAAACTCGATTTCGCTGTTGTCAGCGTTCACGCTGTCGACCACGTATGGGCCCGAACCGATTGGGTTCGCACCTGCGCTACCGAGTGCGTTTGGTGACACGAGGAAGCCGGAGTTACGGATCAAGCCACTCAGGAGGAGTGTCTCGCCTGGGCCGCTCAGGTTGAACTGCACGGTGAGGTCGTCGATTGCTTCGACGGACTCGACCATTGCGAGCTGACCTGCCACTGGAGGAAGAACCTCAGGTGGACCAGCGGTCTGGATGAACTCGACGTTTGCAACAACGGCTGCTGCGTCAAGCGGCGCACCATCGTGGAAGGTGATTCCCTCGTTCAGGAAGAACGTGAGCTGGTCACCGGCGTCGCTGGCTTCCCAGCATCGTGCGACCCATGGAACGACCGAGCCGTCAACTGGGTCTTGGCGCACGAGTGACTCGAACGGGAAGGTGTAATGCGAGAACCCGGCTGGTGCCTGGTCGTTGTGCGGGTTGAGGCCACTGGACAACAGCAGCGAGTTGGCCATGGTCAAGCCAGGGCCAGGATTGAACTCGCCCGGCACGAAGACATCTTCGTTTGCACAGCTCGCTGCTTCTTCGTCGACCTCTACGTTGCCGAGGTCGACCGCCTCTTCTTCTGCTGGCTCGGGTTCAGGATCGTCGTCCCCACCGTCATCGCCACCATCGTCATCGCCACCACTGTCGTCTGCTGCCGCGTCGTCACCGGTTGCAGTGTCGCCGGTTGCGGTGTCGCCGTCGCCGCTGCATGCCGCGGCGACCATCGCCAACGTGAGCAGCAGAGCGAGCAGACGCATCAGTCTGGAATTCTTCAATGTTCCCCCTAGAACGAGCTCGAGACGTAAGACGTTCACGAACGTTAGTAATTAGCTAGACCAATCATTGGCCGTGGTGTGACGGTTGTCAATATCGCGCGTAATGGTCAACGGGGTGACATCGCGGGCCAAGTTTTCAATGAGAATTGCGCCCAATCAACAATGAGGTTTCGTTTGGCGCTCTTTCGTATCATGCCGGGCATGGAACACAAGAACGCTTCCGCTCACACCGTTGCCACCAATAGCGCAGCAGTGATCTCGTTCGATGACCCCGGAGATTTTGAGCGAGCGAACCGCGGTCTCGTCGCGCAGCTCGATCCGCCTGTCGTCACTATGGACAATGGACGGGTCATCTTCGATGCGGCAACGTTCGATTTCGTTCGCGAATCCGAGACGGCCCCCGAGTCGGTGCACCCAGGCCTCTGGCGCCAAGCACGTCTGAATTCCGCCCGTGGTCTCTTTGAGGTCGCCGATGGTGTGTGGCAGGTACGCGGCTACGACATTGCCAACATCACCTTTATGGCTGGCACCGATGGCGGTTGGCTGGTGATCGATCCACTCACCAACGCCACGACCGCCGCTGCAGCTCTCGACCTTGCCAACGCCACGTTGGGCAAACGCCCGGTCACGTCGGTCATCTACACCCACAGCCACGTCGATCACTTCGGCGGCATCTTCGGCGTTACTAGCCAAGAGGCGGTCGACAAAGGCGACGTGCGCATCGTCGCGCCGGTGGGTTTCATCGAAGAGATCGTCAGCGAGTTCGCGATCGCTGGCCACATCATGCGTCGGCGAGCGGGTTTTCAGTTCGGTCCCACGTTGGATTCGGGACCGCTCGAACATGTCGACTGTGGCCTTGGATCCCAGCGGGCAATGGCACCGTCGAACCTGCTTCCGCCAACCGAGACAATCAGCGAGACCGGCGAAGAACTCACACTCAGCGGCATTCGCGTGGTGTTCCAAAACACCCCCGACGCTGAAGCCCCCGCCGAGATGAACTTTCACTTTCCCGACAAGCGGGTGCTGTGCATGGCCGAAAACTGCACGCACACCATGCACCAGCTCTACCCCATCCGTGGCGCCCAGACCCGAAACGCCCTGGCGTGGAGCAAGTACATCCAAGAGGCCGTGGATTTGTGGGCCGATACCACCGAAACGATGTTCGCGAGCCACCACTGGCCCCGTTTCGGCAACGAGGATGTTCGCGGCTTTTTGACCATGCAGCGCGACATGTACCGGTGGATCCACGACCAGACCATGCGTCACGCGAACGACGGTCGGGTGTCCACCGAGATTGCCGAGGACCTACGTCTTCCGGCCGAGTTCGATCAGTCTCATGCCCGCGGCTACTACGGGAGCGTTTCGGCGAATGCGAAGTCGGTCTATAACCGCTACCTCGGCTGGTACGACGCGAACCCGGCCAACCTCAACCCGCTGCCACCGGTCGATGCTGGCGAGAACTACGTCGAGTTCATGGGTGGTGCCGACGCCGTGCTTGATAAGGCCCGCGCTAGCTACGACAAGGGCGAGTATCGCTGGGTTGCACAGGTCGTGAACCATGTGGTCTTTGCGGACCCAACCAATACCGATGCTCGCGAACTACAAGCCGATGCGCTCGAACAGCTTGCGTACCAATCCGAAGCAGCCACGTGGCGCAACGCGTATTTGATGGGAGCCCGTGAGCTACGCGAAGGCACTCCGTCGGGTGGCCAGATCGTGTTCCAAGACATGTCGCATGCAATGCAGGCCTCGCATCTGTTCGACATTTTGGGTGTTCGCTTCGACCCCGAGATGTTTACTGTCGGACCGATCACCATCAACGTTCATTTCACCGACCTCGACGAAGACCATGTGCTTGGTGTTGGCCGGTCGGCAATCCATCACCGCCCGAACGTTGTCGACGAAAACGCGGTCGCAACCATGCGTTGTGACCGCAGCACTCTCTCCCAGGCAATGGTCGACGCAACAGCACTCGACAATGCCGAGATCACCGGTGACGACTCAACCGTTCGCGGGCTCTTCGAGAGCCT
>CAZMYN010000024.1:0-23059 GCA_964570495.1 uncultured Acidimicrobiales bacterium
TGATCTACGGACTAGCGCTCAGCGGGCGGGCTGCGATCTACGTCGGAATTGGCGTGTGGTTGAAGCGGAAAGCATCACCGGCGATGGCTTCCCGGCCTCCGAACTGCCCAATAAGCACTGCTTGACTCGCGAGCACAGTGCTCAGAAAAGCGGAGCTAAAGACTAGGTTTGCCACATGGACAAAGCTGACTACATCGATTCGATCACAGCGGACAGCGAGACCTTCATCTCGACTGCCGCCGCCCTCGGCCGCACAAACCCGGTCGCCGTCTGTGGCGACTGGCTGGTCGAGGACCTCGTCAAGCACCAGGTATTCGTCTGGGGCTTCGCAGCCGCCAACGTGGCTGCTGGCACGGGCGAGAAGACGCCACCGGCAAGCCCGCAGCCGCCCGAAGAAGCCGACAAGTTTTTTGAGTGGGCAGCGAGTGTTCGTGCCTCCATGATCGAGGCCTTGAGCGCAGCGGACCCAGACGCAGCAGCGTGGAGCTTTGCACCACCTTTTCAGACCGCCGGCTTTTGGCAACGACGCATAGCTCACGAGTCGATGATCCACCGCTGGGACATGCAAAGCGCTGCGATGTCGATCGACCCGCTCTTCCCCATTCGGGCGTCCGATGCCATCGACGAGTACACCACGGTCGGGTTGCAGTATTCGTCGGGCCGACCGAACCGCACCTACCCGTCGACGTCGTTGCACATTCACTGCACCGACACCGACGGTGAGTGGGTGTTGGTAGGCAACGACGGCCCTGAGGTGACCGTGACCCGCGAGCACGCGAAGGGCGACGCAGCGGTTCGAGGCCAGGCCGAAGAGCTCTTGCTGTGGCTCTGGGGACGACCCGGCGAGGTCGAAATCCTCGGAGACGAGTCGGTCGCAACCACATGGCGCGAATTGGCGCCATGAACCCTGGCGCTGCACCGTCGCCTCCGCTTCTCGATATCGAATTCGTCCGTTCGCAGTTTCCGGCGTTCGAACAGTCGGGGCTCGATGGTTGGGCGTTCTTTGAGAATGCGGGTGGGTCGTACACCAGCCGCCAAACAATCGATCGACTCCACCGGTTCTACACCGAGACGAAGGTGCAGCCCTATGGCCCCTACCCCGCGTCGAAAACGGCGGGACAACAGATGGACGACGCCTATGTGCGTCTCGCCGGGATCTTGAACGTCGGCCCTGACGAGGTGCACATAGGCCCGTCAACGTCGCAGAACACTTACGTGTTAGCGCACGCGTTTCGCATCGGGTGGGCCGACGGCGACGAGATCGTCGTCACCAACCAGGATCACGAAGCGAACTCCGGCGTATGGCGTCGACTGGCCGACACCGGCATCACGGTGCGCGAGTGGGCCATCGACCCCGAAACGGGATTGCTCGACCCGGCCGATCTCGCTCCGCTCATCTCCGAGCGGACTCGCCTCGTTGCGTTTCCCCACTGCTCGAACATCATTGGCTATGAGAACCCGGTCGCCGACATTTGCACGATGCTCACAGAAGCCGGCGTGGTGTCGGTGGTCGATGGCGTCTCGTCTGCGCCGCATGGACTGCCCGACGTTGCCGAGCTCGGCGCCGACATCTACCTGTTCAGCGCCTACAAGACCTGGGGACCCCACCAGGGGGTCATGACGGTTCGGCGAAGCGTGTGTGATTCGCTCGCCAATCAGAGCCATTGGTTTAACAACAGCTCAATTCGCAAGCGTCTTGTTCCAGCCGGCCCCGATCACGCCCAGGTCGCTGCGATGAACGGCGTCGTCGACTACCTCGACGCCGTGCACGAAGCCCACTTCGACGACGGCGCGCTGCCGGCCGATCGAGGACGCCGAGTCCACGGCCTCATCCGGGCACATGAAACTGCCCTGCTCACCGCGTTGCTCGACTTTCTCGCCAGCCGCGACGATGTGCGCATCGTGGGGCCAGCCACGATCGAACGTCGGGTTCCGACGGTTGCGGTTCTCCCCAACAAGAACTCCAGCGACGTCGCTGCGGACCTCGCGGAACACCAGGTCATGGCAGGGTCGGGTCACTTCTACGCGATGCGCGTCCTCGATGCCATGAACATCCCCACCGACCCAGGCGTTCTCCGGTTGAGCTTCGTCCACTACACCACCATGAACGAGATCGATCAGCTGATCACGGCCCTCGACCACACCCTCTAACCAACGCGACGGTGCGTTAGTGCCACGTACGTTTAGGGATTTGCGGCTTGGTCGAACAGGACCGTGGCGCGCTCTTGAGTGGGAAGAGTGGCGGGGATCGACGGGTCGTTGTTGAGGAACAACTGGACGGCGTCTTGTTTTGATTCGCCGCCAACAACCCACAGCAGTTCCTTTGCCCGATCGAGAACGGGCCAGGTGAACGACATGCGAATCCGGCCCTGATACTCCTCGCTCAACGCGACGTCCCGATCGGTGACCGACAGGATTGGATCGTCGGGGATCAGCGATGCGGTATGACCGTCACCGCCCATACCGAGCTGAATCAGATCGAACACGATGGGCGAGCCCGTCACGCTGTCCATCTGCTGCTGGTAGCGCTCGGCTGCTGATGCCAGATCGTCGTCGGTTACCGGCATCAGCCAGATACCCGCAGGACTGTTGGCCTTCAAGAACTCGGGGGTCAGCAGCGCCGTGTCGAGCATGGTGGCGTTTCGATCCGAATCACCGTTGGGCGCCACACGCTCGTCGACCTGAAACAGATGGATGCGACTCCAGTCGAGGTCGACACGAGCGCTCAGCAGTTCGAGCATTCGCCGTGGCGTCGATCCTCCCGACACCGCCCACACAAACTGTCCACGCTCATCAATTGCCTGAGTCGCCGCGCGCTCCAGATGTTCAACAGCGCGCTGCGCAAGCGCTTCACCGTCGGCCAGAACTTCAACGTTCATCGCATACCTGAAAATCTGTGGTCGCTCAGCATGACTATTGCCCGGTTACAGACCACAGATTCCTAGTCGCAGACCAGGCCGCTCATGAGTGGAGCGACTCGGTCGGCTTCAACAGGGCCCCAGGTTCCCGGAGCGTACGGCAGGACAGAATGGCTCGGCACGAGCAACGGCTCGACGATACGCCACGCCTCTTCGACGCCGTCCTGGCGAGCAAACAACCGCTCGTCGCCGACGATCGCGTCGGCGATCAAACGCTCGTAGGCATCGGGGCCATCTCCGCCGAGCGCCTCCTCGTAGTCGACACTGAGATCGACGTCGTCGCTCAACATGTCGAGCCCGGGCACCTTGGCCTGCATCGTCATGGTGATTCGATCGTCGGGCTTCATGCGAAAGCGAAGACGGTTCGGCTCAGGGCAGTGATCAGCAGCGCTGAACAGCATGCTCGGAGGTTGTCTAAATTCGACAACCGCCTCGGTCACGGTCTCCTTGAGCGCCTTGCCGGCGCGGATGTAGAACGGCACACCGGACCAACGCCACGATTCGATGCCGAGCGTCATTGCGATGAATGTCTCGGTGTCGGAGCCTTCGGCCACGCCTTCTTCATCGAGGTAGCCCTCGACCTGACCGCGGACAACCATCTCGGGATCGAGCGGCTTCATGGCCTTGAAGACCTTCACCTTCTCGTCACGGAACGCCGCGGGGTCCTGGCTCGCCGGAGGCTCCATCGCCATGAGGGCAAGCATTTGGAGCAGGTGGTTCTGGACCACATCTCGCAATGCCCCAACCTCGTCGTAGAAGGCGCCGCGACCTTCGATGCCAAAGGACTCCGCCATCGTGATCGTTACCGACTCGACATGGTTGCGGTTCCAGATTGGCTCGAGCAGCGAGTTCGCGAACCGGAAGACCATCAGGTTCTGCACTGGCTCTTTACCGAGGAAGTGATCGATCCGGAAGATCTGGTCCTCTTCGAGATGCTTGCGCAGGGTTGCATTGAGATCGCGCGCCGACTGCAGGTCGCGACCGAACGGCTTCTCGACAACAACGCGACCGCGGTCGGTCATGCCGACGCTCGACAGTCCCTCGACAACATCGTCGAAGAGGAACGGCGGGATCGACAAGAACGAGACCGGTACCTTTGCACCGTCGGTGCGTTCAGCAACCTTTGGCCAGGTCGTGGCGTCGGTGTAGTCGCCAGCGATGTAGCCAATGCGAGCCGACATTGCCTCGAGCATCTTCTCGTCGACGTGATGGCCGAGCTTGTCTCGGACCGACGTGACCGCGTACTCGCGCATCTGCGCGTCGGTCCAGTCCGAGCGTGCAATGCCAACGATAGGCATGTCGAGGCGGCCTTCGGTCGTCAACTCATAGAGGGCGGGCCACAGCTTCTTCTTTGCCAGATCGCCCGTTGCCCCGAAGAGCAAGAAGGCGTCGCCCGGAGGGGCTTGAATCCCGGGTTCAATCATTATCTAGTCCTCTGCAGGCTTCTCGTGGTGACCGCCAAAGCCCTTGCGCTGAGCAGACACGACCTTGTTTGTCACGTCAGCGTTGCCACGCGAGGAGAAGCGATCGAACAGCGACGAGGTGATCGTTGCGGCGGGCACGCCGAGCTCGACTGCAGCCTGAACCGTCCAGCGACCTTCGCCCGAATCCGAAACACGGCCAGCGAAGCCGTCGAGCTTCGGGTCCTCAGCAAGAGCGTCGGCGGTGAGGTCGATGAGCCACGAACTAATGACCGAGCCGCGTCGCCAAACCTCGGCAATGCCCGCAAGATCGAGGTCGTACTGGTAGTACTGCGGGTCGCGCAGCGGAGTGGTTTCGGCGTCGGCTTGGCGCTTCTCGGTGCCTGCGTCGGCAGCTTCCAAGATTCCGAGACCCTCGGCGACGGCGGCCATCATGCCGTACTCGATGCCGTTGTGAACCATCTTTACAAAGTGGCCAGCGCCGTTCGGGCCGCAGTGAAGCCAGCCCTTCTCGCCCGGGTTCAGTGGGCCGGTGTTGTCGAGCGTGCGTGGGGCAGCGTCGACTCCGGATGCGAGCGTGTCGAAGAGAGGCTCAAGCATCTTCACGACATCGGTCTCGCCGCCGATCATCAACGAGAAGCCGCGCTCGAGTCCAAAGACACCACCGCTGGTGCCAATGTCGACGTAGTGGATGCCCTTTTCGGCTAGCTCGGCTGCCTTGTCGACATCGTCCTGCCACATCGAGTTGCCACCATCGATGATGATGTCGCCCTCTTCGAAGTGTTCAGCGACCTTGTCGACGGTCGCTCCGGTGAACGCGGCGGGCACCATGACCCAAGCCACTCGTGGCTTTTCAAGCGCAGCCGCAAAATCCTCAAGCGTGTGCGTGCCAACGGCTCCTGCCTTGGCGATCTCGTCAACCGGTTCCGGGTTGACGTCGTACGCGACGGCCGTGTGGCCATCGTTCATTGCACGACGGACAAGTCCCTCGCCCATTCGTCCGATTCCGACCATTCCAAACTGCATGTCATTCCTCTAATGTCTGGCGAGCTTCCAATGCCCAACGCCATCGCCCGCTGTTAGCGTCGTCACCCACACTGGCCCGTCATCCATCAGCAGCGCAAAACGCTGTTGCCTCGAATCAGCCACCACATGAGCAGTACAACCGCATCTTTGCACAAGACATCGCATTCTTTACGAGCGGAGCTACCCGATCGCGCGGAAAGTTATGAGGGGTATGCGCCCGAGCTTGTTTCGGTCACCTTGTTCGAAATTGGTGCCCAAGCAATCAGAACTGAGCGAAGCGCTGAGGTGACCATCCTCAACGCGGGATTCCCAACAGCGAAGGCAGCCGAGGAGGCCCGCGACGAGGTGTTGCGTCGCCACGGTTCGATCGTTCATACGGTCGAGATCGAGGAGCACGCACCGACGTGGATCCACGCCCAACGCGAGGCGCTCACGCCGACCACCGCAGGTCGCTGGCATATTCGTGCGCCGTGGCACGACGAGGCCCTCCATATCGACCCCTTCTTTGAGATCATCATCGACCCCGGCGCGGCGTTTGGTCATGGGGGCCATCCAAGCACCGTGCTGGCTGCAGACCTGCTAACCCGAGCTCTAGATCCGAATCCTGCTCGCCGCGTGTTCGATATCGGGACCGGAACAGGCGTGCTCGCGATCATCGCTGCGCGCATGGGAGCGTCGGTCATTGCGACCGATATCGACAACGACGCGCTCACGACCGCATATCTAAATATCGACCGAAATAGCGCCCACCTCGTCGACGATGACCTGGTTGACCGGATCGTCCTTGGTCATCCAATCGATATTGATACGTCACCAACGCCAGACGACGTCGTCGTGGCAAACGTAACAATTGACGTGCACCGTGAGCTAGCGCCGCGTTTTCAACACGTCGAGCGCGTGATTTGCTCAGGATTGTTGTGCCGACAATTTCGTGCCGTAGATGACCTCTACCCGGGTCATCGCGCCTCTACAGTTCTTGTATCTGGTGAATGGGCGGCGGTCGACTTCTCATCGTTCGCTGCTATAGGCCGAAAGACCTAGTGATGAGTGACGAAGCAACAACCGACGACTACTACCCCTTCCGGTGGAGGGTCGCGGACTTTTTCGAAGATCTCTTCGTGCTGCATCGAACCGCGGTGGTCGGCCTGCTTGCCCTACTCGGGGTGGGCTTTATCCTTCTGGGCTTCCTCGTTTTGGGACCGAGCGACAGTCAGACCGAAACTGCAACCGAGGCGCGAAGTGTCAACGACGGCGGTGACCTCGACCCGGCGGACGCTTTCGACGATGCCGAGACCAGCAGCTCCTCGACCACGACCGCCGCTCCAACCACCACGACTGGCGCTCCAACCACCACGACTGGCGCTCCGACCACGACAACGACCGCAGCTCCGACCACGACAACAACCACCATCGCGGTGTCTCCGCGTGCCGCTACCGACGATCAGGTCGCAACGACCGAGTCGGGTCGTGTCTTGGTTCTTGGTCCCGATGTGGTCTTTGTCTCCGGCGGACTTCCCAGCGACGAAGCCGCCGATGAAGTGGTCACCCTGGCCGAATCTCTCTTCCCCGGTTTCGACATCGAGGACGAGCAGTTGGTCCATGAGTCATTCACCGACACCGACGATGTGACGCTGCGACTCTCCGCTCCGGACCTGTTCGGCTACAACAGCGACGATCTCAACACCGTGTATCAACCCGTGATCGATCAGCTCGCATCATCGCTGGTCGAGCAAGAAGCATTTGCGGTCGAAGTCTCCGGACATACCGACGACACCGGCCCCGCGGACGGCAACCAGCGTCTCAGCGAACGCCGTGCGGCATCGGCAGCACAGCGTCTGATCAGCCAAGGCCTGCCCACGGACCGGGTGACATCGGTTGGTCGAGGCGAGGACGAACCGGTCGCCTCGAACGACAGCGAAGCCGGGCGCCTGACGAACCGGCGCGTCGAATTCGTGCTCAACAGCTAACCCAAACCCTTCGGGTTTGCTCTGCGCCTCTCGACCGACGGCGTCGCTCTAGCTTTCGCGAGCTGCTAGTCGGCTCTTTCGGCCCACCAGGCGTCGAGTCGTGCCTCGAGTTCGGATCGATCGAGTTCGCCTTCGGCTCGCTTGACCGCGAGCAGCATCTTCACGGCCTCGCCTACTGCTGGCCCAGGCGGAAGATCGAGATACTCCATGACGGCATTGCCGTCCATGTCGGGTCGTTCAGCGGCACGGCGTTCGGCTTCGGCAAGGTCGCCAATACGTTGCTCGAGCTCGTCCATTGCCTGTTGAATCCCGGCCAGCTTCTTTGCGTTGCGGGTGGTGCAATCGCAGCGAATGAGATGGTTGAGGTTGCCGAGCAGCGGTCCGGCCTCGCGCGCGTAGCGTCGCACCGCCGAATCGGACCATCCGTCGGTGTAGCCCTTGAAACGGCCGGACATACGAACCAGCTCAGCAACATCTTCCACCAGCTCCTCATCGAACCCGAGAGCGGTGAGTCGCTTGCGGGCCATCCGAGCACCGACGGCCTCGTGATGGCGGAAGGTGACGCCCTGGTCGTCGATGCGCCGGGTCTTTGGCTTGCCGACATCGTGGAAGAGCGCGGCAAGACGAATCGTGAGGTCAGGCCGGGTCTTGGCCGTGACCGCAATCGTGTGTGAAAGAACGTCCTTGTGGCGGTGAATAGGGTCTTGTTCCATGCGCAGCAAGGGCAACTCGGGCGCGATCGAATCGGCCCGCCCGGAATCCATGAGCTTCCATAGCGAGTTGGTTGGATCATCGGGCATTACGGCATCGATGAGCTCTTGGGCTTCGGGTTGAACTACCACGACCGAACAGGATAGCGATACGGCGACCCCCCGCTGTCCCGCGGCGCGGTGCTCACCCGCGAATAAGCTCTATCTGTGAGCGAACCCCCTGGCCCGCCGCCGAGCATCCCCCCACCGCCACCGCCGGGCTCCTCGCCCATCGACGGTCCAGAACGCTCGCCCGACAACGGCATGGCTGTTGCTGGGCTCATCGTGTCACTTGTCGGTCTCATTCTCTCGATAGCCATAGTCGGCGGCCTATTCGGCATCGTCGGCGGCATCTTGTCCTTCCTTGGGCTTCGACGAGCTCGCGGTCTCGGCGGCAAAGGACGAGGCGTTGCGCTGGGCGGAATCGTGCTGTCGATCCTCTCGATAGTGGCAGCGGTCGGCTTCACGTTGCTGCTCCTCGACGCGGTCAACGGCGGCCCCGAAATAGTGCGCGACGGCATCAGTACACGATCCCGCAATACCGAGTTCCCTCCCCAAGACGACATTGTCGACGTGCGCTGTGAGTCTTCTGACGGTGGAGGACTTGCGCTGGCGATCGTCGAAATCGAGAACAGGTCGCCCGAGACGAGTAGCTACGCCGTGACCGTCGAGTGGGACACCGCCGATGGCACCATCGAGGGACGGGTCGGCGGCAATGAGATCGAGCCGGGTGCAACCAGCGAGCTGCGCCTGTTCGAACGCAGCGGCGACGGAGAACCCGAGACGTGCGTCGTCACGATGATCAACCGATCGTCGTTCGCACTCTTCACCGAGTAACCACCCCCGAGTGGGGATCTCGACTGGAAGTGTCGAGAAGTTACGGCACCAACGCCCTGGCGAGGCCGGCAAGTTCGGGGAGTGTTTGGCCCACGGCTGGGTCCTTGACACGTGCGCTTACGATGACGCCGCCGAGAGTTCCGGACTCTTCGACGTCGATTTCGAGAGTCCAACGACTACCCCACACCGTGAGGTGAACAGTACGTAGACCTTGTTCGTCTACAAGTTCCACCTTGTCACGCATGGCCCAGTCGTCGCCGCTGAGTATGCCGTTGAACCATGACATGGCCTGATCAAAATCCATCGGGCGGTGAAGCTCCGATACGACCGTCATTGATTGTGCTGACACTTGTCCTCGTCTCCGAGGCCCCGGCTCCACCCGTGTGCGGAATGAACGTAGATGTGCTGGCGAAATCGTCCAAATCGATATGCGGATTTTTCTCCCGTAGATTTCCCCCATGACCACAATCACTGCTGATTTGACCGAAGGGGCTGTCGTTGAGCTCCGCAATGGGCGCCATGTCTGGACCGCCGACGAGCCAATCGAACTCGACGGCACCGACACCGGGCCGAACCCCTATGAACTGCTCCTCGGCGCACTCGGCGCATGTACCTGCATCACGCTGTCGTACTACTGCAAGCGCAAGGGGTGGACGCTAAATTCGGTGTCGGCCAAGTACACCTACGACAAGATTCACGCAGACGACTGCGCCCACTGCGACGACGATGCACACGGGTTCTTGCACAACGTGACCTCGGAGATCTTCATCGACGGCGACTTCGACGATGAGCAGCGTGCACGTCTGAAAGACATTGCCCAGAAGTGCCCGGTTCACCGCACCCTCGAAGCGGGCCTCGTCTACGACGAAACCGTCACCTTCTAGCAATTTAGCTAACAGCCTGAAAACGGTCTCCGTGGGGGGATGCGCGCCCTCGGTAGCCCGGCAAGACACAATATGACGAACGTGTAACAATCGTTACGCAACGAGGTCGCCGCTTGGTGATCGCCGTTGAAATTTCGCCATTTATGACGTCTTCCCGCCGCTCCGCCAACATTTCGCTGATTCTGGTCATCATCACCTTGACCCTCGTCGCGTTGACGTCAACCGCCGCGGAGGCCGTGCAATCGCTGGGCACAGCCGACGAGTCGCCGATCGCTGTTCCCTTCCTTGGCGAGTACGAGGTGTGGTGCACGGATCGCAATCCAGCGCCGATGAACATCTGCAGCAACCACCACGGCTCACCAGCAATCGACTTGGGCATGGATCCCGGAACCCCAATCCATGCTGCTGGAACCGGAGTCGTCATCGAGGCCGACAACTTCTGTCCGGCTCGCGGGTCGTGCAACAACGGCAAGGGCAACAGCGTCATCATCGAACACGCCGACGGACGCTTCTCGCGCTACATACACCTGGCTTCTGTTTCGGTCGCCGTCGACCAGCCGGTGAGCGTCGGCGACCTGATTGGGGCCTCGGGCGAGAGCGGCCAGTCAAGCTCGCCGCACCTTCACTACGACGAGCACTTCCCCTTTGGAACCCGCAACGACATGGGCGCCTGGGTCGGCTGTGTCGATGGCGAGCGCGTGCAGTACCCCGAAGCGTTCGGCACATCGGATTGGAACCAGGTTCCTTTCGGCAGCCTCATCGTCAACGACGGCTGGGGTTGTCTGGGCGGTTTTGACCCGCTGACCGAGGACGTCGACCCGCCACGAATTCTCTCGGGCACGACGCACTTCGGCATCACCTCCTCTTCGGGTAAGGCATCGACGACCTACGAGGTGCGAATCGAGCCCACCGATGGCGGCGCCGAGCAAATCGTGACCATCACGGGAACAAAGCTCATCCACCGGGTCGCTCCATCAGCGCCGGTGTTGGTTCGAATCCGCGAGGTCGGCGGGCCGTGGTCAGACCCGGTTACCTACGACCCTGCCGAAGAGCTCGCAGTGCCCGTGTGCCTTGGCCTTCACTTCACCTCGGCATCGCTGACCGGGAGTCCGGGAGTCGATGTGATCGTAGGAACGAGCGGCGACGACACGATCGACTCACGAGGTGGCGACGATGTGATCTGTGCTGGCGACGGCGACGACACGATCTTCGGCGGCCTCGGCAAGGACCGCATTTTCGCCGGTGCGGGCAACGACACGATCAGCGGCGGCAAGGGCTTCGACATCATCCGCGGCGAGGACGGCAACGATTCGGTCCGTGGCGGCGAGGGCAACGACACGATCATCGGCGGCCCCGGAGACGACACGCTCGAGGGCAACGTCGGACGCGACCTCGTCGACGGCGGCCCCGGTAGCGACCACCTGATCGGCGGCATTGGCCACGACACCCTCTTTGGGCGGGCCAACGACGACTTTCTTGAAGGCCGCAACGGCCGCGACACCCTCGTGGGTGGCAACGGCAAGGACGACCTCGATGGCAATAACGGCCGCGACACTCTCGACGGCGGGGCTGGTGCCGACGACTTAGACGGCGGCGACCTCGTGGACCGCTGCTCGTCGGACCCGACCGACACCTCGATCGTTGGATGCGAGCAATGAGTGTGAAACTCCGGTTCATGGCCTTGGGAGCGCTCGTCGCTCTTGGAGGATTGCTAGCTGTATTACTGGCAGCCGCGCCGGTCGCCGCGCGCTCGGGTGCGGCTGTTCCCAACATCGACAACAACAACCGGGCGCAGGTGGCCTCCACATTCCAGTCGGCCATTGAGGAAAACCTGGGACTCAACCCGCAGTGGACGGGTTCGACGAACGGCTGCAACGCCGGGACCGCGACGGAGGAGTTCGACGCCGCCACGATCGAGTCGATCAACTGGTTCCGCTCGATGACAGGCCTTCAACCCGTCGCAGAGAACCGGGCCCAAAGTGCCGGAGCCCAACAAGCTGCGCTGATGATGCACGCTCAGGGGGCGCTCAGCCACTACCCAACAAGCGCCTGGAGCTGCCACACCACGAGCGGGGCTGAGTCGGCCGGGCTCAGCAACCTCACGCTCGGCATTAACGGCGTCCGGTCAATACTCGGTCAGATCGAGGACCCGGGTGCGGGCAACGAAGCGCTCGGCCACCGTCGCTGGCTGCTCTACCCCAAGCTCTCCGAGGTCGGCGTGGCGAATACCTCGTTCGCGAACGTCGTGCAGGTCATCAACAACTTCGATACCGGATCAAGTGAGACCGAATGGGTGGCCTGGCCGCCAGCTGGTTTTGTTCCCGAGAGCACCGTCTTCCCACGCTGGTCCCTCGGGTACGCGGGCAACGGCTCCATCGATTTTTCGAATGCGCGAGTGACGGTGACCGAGAACGGCACACCGCGCAACGTCCGTGTGCTCCCAATCCACGAGGGATTCGGTGACTCGACCCTGGGATGGGAAGTCGTCGGCGCCGACCCTCGCCAAGCGGGCGACGTCCGATACGACGTCGTCGTGACCGGCATGGTCATCAATGGGCGCAGCTCGACCCATCGCTACACGGTCACCAGCTTCGATGCGTCTGCCCCTCTGGGTCCGTCGTGCAATGGTCATCAAGCAACGATCATCGGTACGTCGGGCAACGACCATCTTCGGGGCACCGCAGGACCCGACGTGATTGTTGGCCTCGGCGGTCACGACGTGATCGACGGGTTGGCCGGCAACGACATCATCTGCGGTGGCCTAGGAAACGACCTCATTCGTTCGGGCTGGGGTAACGACCGGGCCTTCGGGGGCTCGGGACAAGACATCATCCGCGGCGCAAACGGCAATGACATGCTTCACGGTGGCAACGGACGCGACACCCTCAACGGTGGTGTCGGAGCCGACACACTCATCGGCGGCGACCACATCGACACCTTGCTCGGCAGCGCAGGCACAGATACGTGCTGGGGCCGAGCGGTCAGCCAGTCAATAGCGACCAGTGATGCCATTACCTGCGAACGCGGCCGCTAGCGGTTTACCTACGGTCCGTGGAGGCCACGGCAAGACATCATCCGCCGTTAAAGAAGAAGAACCACGCGATCGCCGCGATGATGCCGAGACCGATCGCAACCTTCAGAAAGCCCTTGATCGCTCCATAGATCGCGCCCATAACCGCCAGGACCGCAATGATCAGGATTACCGCGGTGAGTCCGGGGTTGCTGGTGGCTGCGCCAACAAGCCCCGACGGGATTTGGTTGGCGATGTCCGGAGTCAGATCGTCGACGATATTCTCGGGGATCTGATCGCGGACACCACTCTCAATTTCTTCGCGAATATCGTCGGGAAGCGCATCGAGGACCTCTTGGGGGAGGTCATCGGTAATTGTGGATTCGTCACCTTGAGCAATCTGCGCCATGATTGTATCTTCGCACCTTCAGCGCATCTGATGGTGCCACTCTTCGCTTGCAACACATGAATTCCCGTTCGCCACTAGGCATTCCCGGATCCTTTGGTGGATCGTCACGCGGCCCTCGCCGTGGTCCTGACCTCCCATTGGGTCGATTGCTGGTCATCGGTGGCGTGTTGGCAGTGTTGGTGCTGTTGTTCATCATCGGAGCGACCGGCAACACCCAAGAGGCCGACGCAGAGGTGGATCGAAGCGACGATCTTGTCAATGTCGTACAGCCGGCACTGACGCGAGCTGGCTATGGCGATGTCATTGTCGAAAGCGACGGCCGCACGGTCACGTTGTCGGGCGAACTCGCAACACGAACCGACGTGGTGGCTGCGCACGCCGTGGTGAACTCGATCGCCGAAGTGGCGTTTGTCATTAACAATCTCAGCTTCCCGGGCGAAGCGTTCGTCGACGACATTCCCGACGGAACCGCAGACCCCAACGCAACCGACAGCACTGATGAGGGAGGTGGCGCCTTCGGCGGAACCTCGACCGACGCGCTCGTTCTCCAATCGCGCATCGCGCAGGCTGCGGCCCTCGACCCGATTGCTTTCGGGTCCGGTGGGGTCGAGCTCACTGCCGAATCGGCGGGAACGATCACCGGGATCGCAGCGATTTTGGCCGAAAATCCGACCGCACGAATCGAGGTTGGCGGCCATACCGATTCCGACGGTGAGCCCGAAGCCAACCAAGCGCTATCCCAAGCGCGCGCCGACGCGGTCGTGAACGCTCTCATCGCTGCTGGCGTGTCAGCGGATTCTCTCGACTCGGTGGGCTACGGCGACACCATCCCCATCGCGTCAAACGAGACCGGCGAGGGCAAGGCTCGCAACCGCCGCATCGAGTTTCTGCTGCTTGTGTAAACCGCTAGCCTTATGAGTCGGCCCATCCGCCCGCGCGGAAAAGCCATCTATTCGCATCGAAGTAACAAAGGACCGTGGCCATGTCACGTGTATGTCAAGTAACCGGGAAGAAGCCATCGTTCGGCAAGAACGTCTCGCACTCCCATCGCAAAACCAGCCGTCGCTGGGACATCAACATCCAGAAGAAGCGGTATTACCTCGCTTCTGAAAAGAAGTGGATCTCGTTGACCGTTTCGGCCAAGGGAATCAAGATCATCGACAAGCGTGGCATCGAGAGCGTCGTTGCCGACATGCGCCGGAAGGGACAGCGGATCTAATGGGAAGCGACAAGCGACCAATCATCAAGCTGCGTTCGACCTCCGGAAGTGGTCACCAGTACTGGACGACCAAGAACAAGACCAACACTCGCGAGCGTCTCGAACTGATGAAGTTCGATCCGGTTGCTCGCAAGCACGTGCTCTATCGCGAGGAGCGCTAGAGCGCTAGAGAAAAGAACGCAAAAGCACAAGAGCGCTAACGCCGTACGGCGTTAGCGCTCTTTCGCGTTATGGGCTGGCTACAGCGTTAGTTGCTGGTGCCGAGAATTGCGGTGAGTTCAACCTGCTCGCCATCACGCAACACCGTGACAGCCAACTCGCTACCCGGTGCCTGATCGAGGATCTGAGCTCGTAGGTCAGAGGTGCCTCGGGTGTCGACTCCGTTGAGCGAGATGATGATGTCTCCCTCTTCGAGACCAGCATTGTCGGCTGCTGAGTCGTCTTGGACGTCTTGTACCAGGGCGCCGCGTTCGCCGTCAGCGGCTGGCGAGGTGCTGACGCCGAGTAGAGCAAAGCGTGGCTCGACTCCGTCGAGGAGTTGATCGGCGATGATCACGGCGAGGTCGATCGAGATAGCAAAGCCGACGCCAGCGCTACTTCCCGACTCGGTGAAGATGAGGTCGTTGATTCCAACGACCTCGCCCGAGAGGTTGATCAGCGGGCCACCCGAGTTGCCGGGGTTGATCGGTGCGTCGGTCTGTACGAACGATGCCTGCGAGCCAGGTACGAGACGGTCGACCGCACTGATGATGCCTGCGGTGACAGTTTGGTCGAATCCGAACGGGCTACCGACCGCAACAGCGATCTGACCGACACGAACGTTGTCGCCCTCGGCGAGTGCTGCGGGTACGAGGTTTCGACCGGTTGGGTCGACGCTCACTACCGCAACGTCGGTTTCGGCATGCGTGCCAACAACGGTGCCTTCAGCGCTCGAACCGTCGAAGAACGTGACCTGAACTGAACTGGCGTTGTCCACGACGTGTGCAGCGGTGAGGATCGTGCCGTTTGCGTCGATGATGACTCCGGTTCCGAGGCCTTGGCCAAGGTCCAACTGCACAACCGATGGACGGATGATTTCAGCGGCCGTTGCAAAGGGCTCGTCTTCGAGTGCGCGTGCGCTGGTCGACTGGCTAGTGGCCGACGGAGCTGGCGCTTGCTCTTCTTGGAGAGCTGGCGTTGGTGTGGTCGATCCGCTCTCGGAGGCGACAGCTGGGGCAGTTGTCTGGGTGGAAGCGACCTGGTCGTTGTCGACCCACGTTGCAACCGCCCAGCTAAGCGCGCCCGATGCAACGATTGTCAGCAACGCCAACAGCGCGAGCGGCCAGCGGCGACGCTTTGGACTTTCCGGTGTGGGCTGGGCGCCAGGAAATGCCCCGGCGGTCGGCACCACACCAGTGGGAGACCCGGTAATGGGTGCGACCGCCGGAGCAGGAGCTTGGGCGAGTGTTCGCTGATCGACGATCGGCGCAGCGCCAATGGAGCTGAACGGCGTCGGAGCAGGTTGCGGAGTGCGAGAGATCAGCGCTGCTGGGCTCTGCGGGGCATGCGGCGGCGGCGAGGTCGGCGGGAAGGAAAGTACTTCTGTTGGAGCTACCGCACCGGCTGGAGGAGCCGGAGGCGGAGGCGGCACTGCCACTGCCGGCTGAGGTACCGCAACAGGCGGCGGGGTGGTGTTGGAGGGGGTGGTGTTCGTAGGGAAGGTAGGGGGCGTGTTTGGTTGTTGAGGCGGCGCAGGAATTGGTGCTGCGTTTTCCGGAGCGGAATTGTCGTCTGGCGTTTTGTCCCACATGGGGCGGTTCCAATCTTGGGGATTCTCTTTGGGGGGGAGTGTTGGGGGGTTGCTAGATGTACCTGTACTAGTTGACTTCGGCTAAGTAAGGGTCGTTCTAGAGATAACTGAGCTAACAACCAGAACCTCACAAGGGTTGAGTCTGTTCCCTTGCACAACTAAACACTTGGAAAATCATCGAGCAATGCCGGTCTGGCTGCGTGCTTACTACGCTGGCGACCGTGCAATTACGGGTGAAAGGACTCCGCGATCTCTCACTGACCGCTGACGGCATTTGGCAGATCACGGGGGGTAGTCCACGTTTCACGCTGACACCCGCAGCTGGTGTCGACATTGCCGCGGGGTGGCATCTGGTGTCGATTGATATCGACGCGTCTCACGACCAGACGCTCGGCCTCCCCACCGATGTACCGATAGCCATCCGATTTTTGCCCGAGTCCGGTTCAGTCCCGCTCGCCCGACGTCCCGTCCCGGTGATATCGGGCCGACGAACCCGCGTGGTTCATGTTCCAGAAGGTACGGCGCGAATCGAGCTCGACATATCGCCGTGGTGCGAGACAGCAAAGATCGGGGCGGTATCGCTTCGGCACCTGCCAACCGCGGTGGCAGCGTCGATGATGTCGGCTGACGTCGGGGCCTCGAGCGTGCGGGGCAGCACCGATGGAAAGTCGTTGGTCGGTCGGTTGCGCGATGCTCGGTCTGGCCATGGAAACCGCGCGGTGTTGAGCGAGATCGCGGTTGCCTATGAGCATCTGCAGCATCGTCGTAGCGGCGATGGGGTCGACTACCCGTCGTGGCGGATCCGCAACGCCACGGTCTTCGATGACGACGCCGATCGGCTCCGTGCCCGAGTCGCCGAACTTCCCGGCGGCGGCCCGACGATCAGCGTTGTCGTACCCGTGTACAACACCGATGTGCGTTGGCTCCGTGCCGCAATCGATTCGGTCCGCAACCAGATCTACGACAACTGGCAACTCATCCTCGTCGACGACAACTCGACCAACCCCGCAGTGCCGAAGGTGTTGGCCGAATACGCAGCACTCGATGACCGCATCCTCGCCCGCTACCGCGACACGAACGGCCACATCGCCACCGCAACCAACGACGGCCTCGCGGTCGCCACGGGTGAGTTCGTAGCGTTTATGGACCACGATGACGAGCTTGCCCCGTTCGCTCTCGCGGCGGTGGCGCTCGAAGCGGGCTCGGCCGACGTTCTCTATACCGACGAGGACAAGATCGATGAGACGGGCAAGCACTTCGGCCCGCACTGCAAGCCGCGCTGGAACCCCGAGCTGTTTCTTGGGCAGAACTACCTGTCACATCTCACCGTCATTCGTCGTTCGATCATCACGACGGTCGGGGGGCTACGCCCAAGCTCGGACGGCGCGCAGGACTATGACCTGCTGCTCCGGGTCATCGCGCACGTCCAATCGCCCGAGCGCATCCGTCACGTGCCGGTCGTGGCGTATCACTGGCGCGCAATCGAGGGCTCGACGGCGCTCTCGCCCGACGAGAAAACCTACGCCGAGGACGCGGCGGTTCGCTCGCTCAAGAACGTCCTGGGCGACGCGTGGAAGATCAGCCTGACCACGGCACCGACCGCCTATCGCAGTACGCCGCCGCTGGCGACCTATCCATTGGTGTCGATAATCATCCCGACCCGCGATCGAGTCGAGCTGCTCGAGCAGTGCGTCAACAGTCTCTTGCGCACCACCTACCCTGCGGTCGAAATCGTGGTCGTCGACAACGACTCACAAGAACAGGGCACACGCGATTGGCTTGCGGCGTTCGAGAACGGCCACGACCACCGAGTGGTCGCCGCGCCGGGGCCGTTCAACTATTCACGGATCAACAACCTCGCCGCCGAGCAGGCCCGCGGCGAACTGTTGTTGCTGTTGAACAACGACACCGAGGTCATCAACCCGGATTGGCTCACCGAGATGGTCCGCTGGATAAGCCAACCCGGGATCGGCGCCGTCGGGGCCAAGCTGCTCTATCCCAATGACACGATCCAACACGCGGGCATCGTGCTTGGCTTGGGTGGCCTCGCGGGGCACGGCCACCTGCACGAGCCCGCCGACTCGTCTGGCTATTTCAGTCGTCTGGCGTTGACTCACGAGGTCGGCGCGGTGACCGGAGCGTGCTTGCTCACCCACGCTCGCCTCTGGAACGCACTCGGCGGCCTCGACGAAGAGCTCGCGGTCGCGTTCAACGACGTCGACTACTGCATGCGCCTTCGTCATGATCTTGGCGAACGGGTTCTTTGGGTTGCCGACGCGCTGCTCTACCACCACGAAAGCGTCAGCCGAGGCGCCGAAGACGACCCGGCCAAGGTCGAGCGCTTCAACCGCGAAGTCGACCTGGCGCTGTCTCGTTGGGCCGACCACTTGGCCGCAGACCCGGCCTACTCCCCCAACCTCAGCCTCGACGGCGACTCGTTCACGCTCGCCCGCGAACCGAGACTCGACACCCCGTGGGCCGAGTAGTCGAAACTCACACCCGAATATGAAGTGAATTTCTTTTCGGAAACGGAGCAAGCCACGAATCCTGTGACACGCTTTCGACATGGAGTCTTCGACGCGCCGTCAATCAGATTTAGATCCAGGACCACCAACCACCGTGGTGCTCTTTGGAGCCACCGGAGATCTCTGTCGTAGGAAGCTCATTCCGGGGCTGTTCCGGCTCTTGACCTGTGGACTGTTGCCACACATGCGCCTTGTCGGGACGTCGCTCGATGAGCACACCCAGGACTCCTTCATCGACTTCGTGCGGTCGGCGCTTCAAGAGTTCGAAGGCACGATCGACGAGGGCGAATGGGGCCGGTTCGCAAAGCGGGTCTTCTGGGCTCCGAACGGCACTCCCGAATCGCTGCACCAGGCCATCACCGACGCCCAGGCTGACCTCGACGAGCCGCAACGACTCTTGCACTACCTGTCGGTTCCGCCGCGAGCTGCGCTCCAGGTGATCGAGACCCTCCGCGACGCTGGCCTCGTCGAGGGCAGCCGCGTCGTCATGGAAAAGCCGTTCGGAACCGATTTGGAGAGCGCTCGCTCTCTCAACGCTTCGGTGCACGAAGTGTTCGACGAGGAGCAGGTGTTTCGGATCGATCACTTCCTTGGCAAAGAGGCGGCGCTGAACATCTTGGCGTTCCGCTTCGCCAACGGTCTGTTCGAGCCGATCTGGCATCGCAACATGATCGACCACGTGCAGATCGACGTACCCGAAACGCTCGGCCTCGAACAGCGAGCCGCGTTCTACGAACCAACCGGCGCCTACCGCGACATGGTCGTCACCCATTTGCTGCAGGTTTTGGGATTCATGGCAATGGAGCCGCCGACGTCGCTCGACCCCGAAGCGATCGGTGAGGAGAAGAACAAGGTCTTCCGCTCGATGCTGCCGATCGAGCCCGCGGACGTCGTGCGCGGTCAATACGTGGGCTACACCGACGAGGAAGGCGTCGACGAAGACTCGACGACCGAGACGTTCATTGCGATGCGCGCCTATATCGACAATTGGCGTTGGGCGGGAGTGCCCTTCTATCTACGTACCGGCAAGAACATGGCCGTGGCCAAGCGGATCATCTCGATCGCGTTCAAGCAGCCGCCCAAGTCGATGTTCCCGACCGGTTCGGGCGTGGGACAACTGGGGCCTGACCATCTCACCTTCGACCTCGCCGACGAGTCTCGTTTGTCACTGTCGTTTTACGGGAAGCGTCCGGGACCAGGCTTTCGACTCGACAAGCTCTCGATGCAGTTCAGCGTCGAGGACGTAGACAGCTCCGCTCAAGTTCTCGAGGCCTACGAGCGTTTGATCCTCGACGCTGCCCGCGGCGACCGCACGCTCTTCACGAGTGCGCGCGGCGTGGAGCGGCTCTGGGAAATTTCCCAGCCCCTGCTCGACGACCCACCTCCAGTGCGCCCGTACCCCAAGGGGTCATGGGGTCCAAACCAGATCCATCAGCTGATCGCCCCCCATGCCTGGCGTCTGCCTTTTGAGCGCGTCTGGCGCGAGTAGGTTCGGCGAAGGGACGGACCGACCAACTAACATCGAAGCCCCGGCGGTCTAACGAAGGAGCAACAAATGAACGCAGGACGAATGGTGGGTTCACTACTCGGGAGCTTTGGCGGTCGGGCGCTTGGCGGGATGGTCGGCGGTCCGGCTGGCCGCATGGTTGGATCGGTCCTCGGCGCGATGGTCGCTGGACGAGGTAGCCGCGGAATTGGCGGAGCGATGAAGGGCCTCGGCGGCATGCTGGGCGGCAACGATGACGACGAGCGCCAACAAGCAGCAGCGGAGATGGACGACGAGACAGCTCTCGTACTCGTTCGCGCCATGACGAATTCGGCCAAGGCCGACGGCGAGGTCGACGATGACGAAATCGCAGCCATCTTCAGCCGTGCGGGCGAACTCGACGATGACGAACAAGAGTTCATTCGCAACGAACTCAAGTCCCCTCTGGACCTTGATGAGTTCATTGCGTCGGTGCCGAGTGGCATGGAAGCCGATGTCTACACCGCATCGCTGCTCCCCATCGAGGTCGACACGGTCGCCGAGACGCAATACCTCCAGGACCTTGCCGACGGACTCGGCTTGGCCGAAGACGACGTCACCAAGATCCACGAGGCTCTCGGCGTTTAGACCAACGATCAGGACTAGCTCGAGGCGGTCTCGCTATGAAGCTCGTGATGTTGCACGGTCGGTCCCAAGAGGATAAGGACCCCGACAGGCTGCGGCACAAGTGGGTCACGTCGCTTCGCGAAGGAGCGGCAAAAGGCGGCCTCGAACTGCCCATCGACGAGGACGACATCGTCTTTCCGTATTTCGGCGATGCCCTTCGCGATCTCGCGACCGAAGAACCAACGTCGCTCGCCCGGATCGTCATTGCTGAACCAGACCACGACGACGAAGAGTTCAGGTGCCGCGTCCTCAACGAATGTCTGAACAAGGCAGGCGTCAGCGAGAGCGTCATTGCTGAGGAGGTCACCGAGGAGGTCCGCGACCTCGGCGCCCTGTCGCGTCCGTGGGTTCAAAAGGGTCTGGCACTTCTCGATCGCTACGTACCCGGGGTGAGTTCGGCGACTCTGACGTACATGGCCGAGGACGTCGCGTTGTATTTGAACAACACCCAGGTCCGCAACTACATCGAACACGGCGTGTCCAACGCCTTTCGCTCCTGCGAGACAGCGGGCAAGGTCGTCGTGGTGGGTCATTCGTTCGGTTCGATCGTCGCCTACAACATGTTGCGCAACAAGGAGCTCGTGTCGTGCCCTGTCGACACGCTCATCACCATTGGCTCGCCGCTCGGCGTCACGGCGGTCCGAGAATCTCTCGCGCCAATCATCTACCCCGACCTGGTGGGCTCGTGGTTCAATGCCTACGACGACCAGGATGCTGTGGCGCTCGTCCCGCTCGACAACGAACACTTTCCCGGAGCGCAACCAATCCAGAACTACGGCGGCGTCGAGAACGACAGCCGCAATCACCACGGCATCCGCGGCTATCTGAGTGATCGCACCGTCGCTACGCGAATTATCAAAGCGCTCCGCGAATAGCTCACGTCCCGTGACCCTCTTGGGGACCAACGTTGAGTACAATGCGGTTCGTGACTAAGGATTCTGTGCGCGCCGGGCGGCCCCGTTCGTTTGACGAGCACGAGGTCGTCGACCGTGCTCTCGATGTCTTTTGGAGCCGCGGGAGCACCACGACAACCCGAGTGCTCGAACGAGAACTCGGGATCACCCAGTCGAGCATTTACAACGCGTTTGGCTCAAAGCAGGGTCTGCTCGATCGTGCCCTCGACCGCTACATTGAGCGGATCGACGACGAGGTAGTCGCTCCACTCAATGCCCCGGAAGCCAACGCCACCGACCTGCTCGACTTCGTCGACCGGCTCATGGACTGGGTTGGTAATGAGCAGCGCCCTGGTTGCCTGCTTCTCAACATGCTCGGCGAAACAAACACTGGCGATCAGTCACTGATCGAACGAGCGCACGCCTATCGGGATCGCCTCCGCCAAGTATTTGCCGGTTCGCTCGAGCCCTACGGCGAGGCCGAAGCAGGCCATCGAGCCGAGGTCATGCTTGCCAGCGTGCTCGGGATCAATATCTCTGCCTACGGTGGAGCCGCCATGGACGAGCTCGCGATGCTCGCCAATGGGCTCCGCGCACAGATCAACGAGTGGGCCAAGGCCTAAGAGACTCCCCTTTCACTGGGAACCTGCGTCCGCACTTGCCTAGGTGACAGCCGTCACCTAGGTTTTAGAGCGTATGCACCAAAACGGTTCCTCTGGAGCCAGAAAGGGGAAGAGATGGCAACCCGAATATCAGCCATCAAGCCGGGCGAGAGTCCGGATCCTGTAGTAAACGAGTTACTCGAAGGAGCTAAGGAAGGGTGGTGGGCAGACGCGAACATGTTCGGCGTCATCGCACGCAACCCGCAGAACCTCAAGACGATCGTTCCGGTCTTCATGTCGTTCTTTGCCGAAGGCAACGTCGAGCCTCACCTGCACGAGTTGATGCGACTAAAGACCGGTCAAATCAACGACTGCGCTTATTGAAATACTGTTCGTAGTGTCGCCGTGCGCGACGCTGTTGGCCCCCGTGAGGAAGCCTGCATGCAGCATCAGCCCAAAGCGGGTGATGTGCTGAACGAACGGGAGGCTCTTGGAATTTCGCTTGCGGAAAGGATCGCTCTTGATCCACATACCGTGACCGATGAATTCTTTGCCCAGCTCAAGGAGCACTTCTCCGAAGACGAGATCGTCGAGATGGTGTTTGCTTGCAGCATTTTCAACTGGGGAAACAAGTTCAACATCACGATGAACATGGACT
>CAZMYN010000025.1:0-15878 GCA_964570495.1 uncultured Acidimicrobiales bacterium
GTCGCGATGTACTCGTCGGCGTTCGTGGCTGCGGTGAACTCGGGAATCTGGCGCGCCTGTGGACCGAGGCTGACAACGAGATCGACTGGGTCGCCCAACGGCAACTCGGGTGCAGCGGACTCGACCGACAGCACATTTCCCGCTCCGACATCTTCACTGTTGACCCGCTCGACCGACCCAACGCTCAACCCGACGTCCTCAAGGCGAAGCAACGCCTGCTCCTGGCTGCGTCCAAGCAACTCGTCCACCGGAACACGCACGAGGGGGCGTCCGAGCGACACCCAATACGACAGGACTTCACCTTCGCCCAGCAGTTCGCCAGCGACCGGTTCGGTTCGCACCACGTTGCCTGCAGCAATGTCGGCATCTCGATCGAACTTCTCGTCGAGTTCCCAACGGTCACCAAACTCGACAAGCGCGTCCTCACGACTCAGATTCGCGACCTCAGGGACCGGCGGAGCGAGGATCGCTGCGGTCGAGAGCTGGTTGAACGCGAACCATGCAATAGCCCCCACTGCGATGAGCGAGAACAGCAGCCAAGGCCAACGCCGTGTGGGCTCATCGGCGTCGACAGCTGGACCGCTCGCCGCTTCGACGATCGGCGTGCCAGCCACTTCGGTTTGATCGGGTTGATCGATGATGGTGACGTCGGGGTCGTTGCTGACCAGGGGATCGTCGGCGTGCACGGTCTGATCGATCTCGGGCATGCCAACGAGTGGCAGAGCGTTCGGGCGGGGCATTCCCTCGGCCGCTTTGACGAGTTGCAGGCCTGCTTGATTCGAGCTTGGGCGTTCCTCGGCTTCGCGCTGGGTCATGGAGGCAAGTACCTCTCCCAACTTCTCCGGCACATCGGGGATTGGGACATCGGTTTCGACCCGAGCGGTGAGCGTCCCGAGCATCGTGTCGGCGGAGAAGGGAACCGAGCCGCTCAGCGCCTCGACCAGGATCAGACCCAACGAATAGACATCGCTTGCCGGGGCAAGTCGCAGGCCCTGGGCCTGTTCGGGCGATGCGTAGCGCGCCGTGCCGACGAGGTCTTTGCCGGACTCGGTCCAGCCGGAGTCGGCGAGCGCCTTCGCAAGGCCAAAGTCGGCAATCCGCAGTCGGCCATCGCTGCCGAAGAGCAGGTTCGCCGGTGTGATGTCGCGGTGCACCAACCCCTCGGTGTGGGCGTAGTTGAGACCACGACATGCATCGAGTCCGATCTGGATTGCCTGGCTCGGGCTCGCAACAACACCCTCGTCGAGCATGGCGCGCAGCGAACCGCCCTCGAGGAGCTCCATAACGAGGTACGGCAACGTACTGTCGCCGCGGTCGTCCTCGCCCCAGTCATGGACTGCCATGACATTGGGGTGGCTCAGCCCTGCAGCAGCACGGGCCTCGCTTCGGAAACGCTCCAGAAACGCCGGATCCGACGACAATTTGGGATGCAGTACCTTGACCGCCACATTTCGTTCCAACGTGAGGTCGGTGGCCTCGAAAACAGTGGCCGATCCGCCCTGCCCAATCATGCGTAAAAGTCGGTAACGGCCGCCGAGTTCGTCGCCGGGGACAGCACCGGTCGGCGAGGCCGATGGCGAGGTAGTTGAAGCGGAGGCCACGGCATCACGGTAGCTGCGCTCTAGGCTCACTACATGGCAAAGCGTCAGCGGTTGGTCGTGTCGATGCTGATCGGGCTCGGAGTCGCGATGCTCGTTCTCGCAGCAACAAACGGGAGTAGTGACGGTCAGGACATCAGCGTTACCCAGAATCCTGCGATCGACAGGCTCATTCCGGACCGCGAATCAGAGATTTTGCGCGGCGATCAGATCGGAATCGACCTGGCCGACGGTTACCGGGGTGCGTTGCAGATCGAGACGAGCGACAACCAGACAATCCAAATTCCGGCAGATCAGCTCGAACCGAATTTCCAGGAAAACCTCGGCGTCTTCTCGTTCCGGGCCGGTGAAGGTCAGGTCTTGGAGGCACTGCCGCCTCAATCGAACTGTGTGACGGCCACCTACTGGCCAGTCGAAGACCCACGCGACTCTCAAACCATCCGCTGGTGCTTCGAGGTCACGTAAGGGCGAGTTTCGCCGGCAATCGCACATTCGCTTCGCTCGGTGTGCTCTGCGGATAGCCGGAGGCCCGCTTCCGTCGCTCGTCCCTCGCTCCTGGGGAGCTGGCTCTGCTGTCGCCTTAGTTCAACTCTCCGGTTTTGAGGAGTTTCTCGAAGGCCTCTTCGTCGAGGATGGGGATTCCGAGTTCTTCAGCTTTGGTGACCTTTGACGCGCCGGGGTCGTTGCCGACCACGAGGGCGAAGGTGCTCTTCGAAACCGAGCCCGGTGCCTTGCCGCCGCGTTCGGTGATTGCGGTCTTTGCATCCGCGCGTCCGTAGTTGGCCAAACCTCCCGAAACAACGATCGACTTTCCGGCCAACGTCGGCTCGAGCGTCGACACCTCTGGAGCGACCGGTCGCACTCCCCCGTCGTGAAGCTTCTGGACGATCTCGGTGCCCGTGTCTGAGCCAAACCATTCGGCGACGCTTTCGGCGATGATCGGGCCGATCCCGTCGATCGCCGCGATCTCCTCGACAGACGCGGCCGCCACGCCTTCGAGTGAACCGAACGCCTTTGCCAGAACCTTGCCGTTGCTCGACCCAACGTGGGGAATCGCCAGCGCAAAGATCACGCTGCCAAGCGGACGGGTACGACTCGATTCGAGACCGGCACGAAGATTGTCGATCGACGTGTCGCCAAAGCCCTCGAACTGGCGGAGCTCGTCGGGGTCGAACAAGAACACGTCGCCAACGTCGGAAATCACACCTGCGCTTACGAGCAGGTCAACCGTGCGCTCACCGAAGTGCTCGATGTCCATCGCGCTGCGTTGCGCGAAATGCTCGATGCGCCCGCGCACCTGAGCCGGGCAATCGACATGCGGGCAGCGATGCCGAGCCTCACCTTCGGGGCGGATCAGTGGGCGCTCGCACACGGGGCAATTCGCCGGGAAGACCCACGGTTTCGATTTTGGGTCACGTTCGGACAGGACCGGCCCAACGACCTCGGGAATCACGTCGCCCGCGCGTCGTACGATGACCATGTCGCCGGGCCGCACGTCTTTCGCGGCGACTTGGTCCTGGTTGTGGAGCGTCGCGTTGGTGACGGTAACCCCGCCTACGAAGACCGGTTCCAAGAGCGCGTAGGGCGTAGCCGATCCGTTCGTCCCGATCGAGATTGGAATGTCGATCAGACGAGTCGCGCGTTCCTCGGGCGGCATTTTGTAGGCGATGGCCCAGCGTGGCGCCCGCGAGGTGCTTCCGAGCACCCGCTGGGTTTCGAGATCGTCGACCTTGATCACCACACCGTCGAACTCGTAGTCGAGGTCGTGACGCTTGGCCTGATACTCCTGGATGAATGCAACGACCTCGTCGATCGTTTCGACCACTCGGCTGTGGTCGTTCACCTCGAAATCGAGCGACGTCAGAAATTCAAACGTCGCCGAGTGAGCTTCGAGCTCGGGCCCATCGACCACCTGGCCCAACTGATACGGCCAGAACGAAAGCCCGCGGGCGCGGGCTGCTTCGGCGTCCTTTTGGCGGATCGAGCCAGCGGCGGCATTGCGCGGATTCACGTACTCCTTTTGCCCAGCAGCGCGCTGAGCCTCGTTCAGAGCGTTGAACGTGGACAAGCGCATGTAGGCCTCGCCGCGCACCTCCAGAACTGGAGGTGCATTCTTGGGAAGCTGATGTGGGATGTCGCTGATCGTGCGAACCGTGTGGGTCACGTCTTCGCCAGTCGTTCCATCGCCGCGGGTCGCTGCCCGGACGAGCTCGCCGTCCTCGTAGCGCACCGAGAGCGCCAAACCGTCGAACTTCAGCTCGCACGTGAACGCCGGGATCGAGTTGTCGTCGCCGAGCCGCCGTTCGAGACGTTCGGCCCAGCCACGAAGTTCATCGAGATCGAACGCGTTGTCGAGCGACATCATCGGCACTTCGTGACGAACAGGTGCAAACGCGCTCGACGGTGCCCCGCCGACCTGTTCGCCCGGCGACGCTGCGTCGGCGAGCTCGGGATGTTCGCCCTCAAGGGCCCGCAACTCGTGGACGAGACGGTCGAAGTCGGCATCGGGAATCTCGGGAGCATCGAGTTCGTGGTAGAGCTTCAGATGTCGGGCAACTTGTTCACGAAGCTCCTCGATTCGTTGTGCCGGGTCGATGTTGTTCGCGTCCTTTGCCACCCGGCGATCGTAAGCGGCCGGGTCGCCCGAGGCGACAATGAGCGGGAATCTCGTGCGCCGTAGCTACGTTTAGCCGGGTATGAGTTCGACGAACATGTTGTGGATCGCTCGTGGACTGTGGCTGATCTTGCCCTTCACCGCAGGCCCACTGTTCGGTGACGCCCTCGACGCGAGCGACCGGCCGTACCAGCTCGCCGTCTCGATCGGCCTGTGGGTTGTGTGGGCGGCGCTGCTCGTCGTGCTGATGATCCCTCGCACCCAAACACTGACCGCGGTGCGCGTCGTCGCTCCTGCTGGTTTCGTCGTAGCGATCTGGGCCGCTCTTACCGCAGACGCATCCGGGGTCGTCACGATCGTTGCGCTGCTCAGCACCGGCGCTGCTGCGATCGTTGCGCTGAGCAGCCCGGTCGGCGACGCGATGGTCGACGGTGCGTCCTACGGCGATGAATCGCGTTTCTTGCTCCGCACCCCCGGCGCGCTATTGGTCGGGCCCATCCAGTTGGTTTGGGCGGCGATTGCGGTCGGTCTCGCCATTGGGCCTGTTCTACTCGCTGCCCAGCAGTGGATCATCGGCGTCATCGCACTCATTGCTGGATGGGTGATTGCCTACTTCGCGATCCCCATCCTGCATCGACTCTCGGAACGCTGGCTCGTGTTTGTTCCCGCTGGCCTGGTCGTCCACGACAAGACCGCGTTGCGCGAACCACAACTCTTCCGCAAAGAGTCCATCGCCGCTTTCGGACCCGCACCTGCTGATTCCGAGCTCGAAGATCTGAGCCTCAACGGACTTGGCCTCGCACTGCGAGCAACGCTGAAGGAAGCATCCAAGATCGTTCCCAATCAGCCGAGAGCCCAAAACCAAACCGAAGACGACGCGAGTTCAGTAGCGATCACCGACATCGACGGGTTCATCGTTAGCCCGAACCGGCCCGGTGCAGTGGTAGACGAGGCCAAGGGCCGCGGCATCACGATTGGCTAGTGGTCCTTACCCGTCGTTATCGACGAGTTCGACCTTGGTCCAGGCACCGACGTAGATCGGTGTTCCCGGGATCAAGCTCATTGCCCGACCAGGTGTCAACGCCTCGGACTCATCGCCAAGGTACGTGCCGTTGGTCGAATCGAGATCCGTGACCGTCCACCCGTTGGCGCCACGATGTAGCCGACAGTGGTTGGACGAAACCGCCGGGTCGGTCGACGCTGCGCCGTCACCGAATATCGCTACCAGATCAATCTCGGGGAAGGTGCCTTTGTTCTCGCTGTGGCGCCCCACGAGAATGTCGGTGGGCGGAAGTTCGATCTCTACCGGCTCGGGAAGATCGGCCGGTGGTTCAACCCCGGCGAAACCCATGCGTTCAAAGAACGCCAGGTCGACGCTGATGATCGCACGCGTGATCGTCTCACCCGGCGCCGCAGTTTCCGCTGGCTCGTCAGGCAGCGTGCCCGACAGCAGGTCGAGCCCGCAGTTCTCACAAAAGATGTCGCCCTCGGCGTGGGCTTCACCGCAGTTGGGGCAGTCCGGTCCCGCAGCGGCGACAGGCTCAGCAGCAGCGGGTGCTCCCGCAGCGGGAGTCCCCTCCAGTGATTCTCCGCAGACCGAGCAGTAGTCGTCCCAGTCCGAGTCATGTCCGTTGCTACATGTTGCCGCCATGCCGGTCAGCCCTTGCGTTCGACCCGAACGGTCCGCGTCGAGCGAACGTCGAGCGCCATTTCATCTTCGGCCGCCACGGCTCGCTTCAACCGCACCGTTCCCGTCTTTGGGTCCTCGACATCGACGACCTTCTGGAGGAGTTGAACGGTGTTGTCGTTGCCTGCCTCGTGGGCGATTTGGACTGCTCGGCCCAGCTTGAGCGTCGCGCTCTTCTCGTCGCCTGCCTGACGTGCGGCCAGCCCGTCGTGGATGGCGTCAGCGAGTTCGGCCTGCCCGGTGTAGTGGGCAACCTCGCGGTTAATGCGCGTGCTAAGGGCGTCGTCGTTCGTCCACACGGCACGAACAAGAGCGACGGGCTGAGCCTCGTCATTGACGGCGAGCATGACGCGGGCGGCAAGTCGTTCGTCGCCGACAGCGCCGGTCGGGATTGCAATGCGCACGTGGTAGTCACGCGTTTCACCATCGGCCCAGGACCCGAGCGGGAAATCGCGCGACAACGCGTCGACCTGCTGGGCCTTGCCGGTCATGTCATCGAGCTTTGGCGCGACCTGCTTCACGAATTGGATTTCCGAGCCCTTCGGAGTCCACAGGCGCAGCGCCACGTTGGTGACCTGCTTGGCCATGGTCTGCTGGGTGAGGGCCCGAAACTCGGCTTCCATCTCGGAGGGCCGGGCGATGATGTCGGTCGTACCGAGCAGAGCGTTCGAGATCTTGCGGAGCTCTTCAGGTTCCCAATCGACTCCGAGGCCACGGCAATCGCATTCGAACAAACCGACCGCTTCGGCGATTGCGGCGTCGAGCTCCCACGGTTGTTCGTGTTCGTTGCGACCGTCGGTCAACAAGATGACGTGCGCAATTGCATCGGTGTGCCCACTGATGATGCTCGTTGCGCCGCGCAGCCACGACCCGATTGCGGTGCCGCCGTCGGCGTAGATCTTCGAGGCCGCCTTCTTGGCCTCCTCTTGAGTGGTCGGGTTGACCTCGGCCAGACCGCCGTTCTGGGGGTAGAGCGCTCGGGCTTCGTGATTGCCCGCAATGATCGCGAACAACACCCCGGGTTCGAGCGCCTCGATGGCGGCGATAGTCGCGTCTCGTGCAGCGCGAATTTTCGCTCCGCCGTCCTCGTTCATCGAGCCCGACACGTCGACGGCGATGACCTCGACGATCGGCACCGATGGTCCCGCCGCTACACCTGCCTGGTTGCCCTCGACCGCGTTCACGGTCACAACGGCGTCTACGACGCTGCCGCCTTCGGGCAAGTACTCGTTCTGGAACACGTTTGCGTTGAACTGCGTCACGCCATCCACTCTATGTCAGACCGGTTCTCCGAGAGAGGCTGAGCTACCCGGGCCCTCACCCCGCGAGCACGACGGTTGTGTTGTCGTGACCGCCACGTTCGAGCGCGTACGCGACGAGAGCCTCGGCGAGCTCGAGTCCGCTCACTTCCCGGTGATCAGCGAGCAAGGCTGCCATCTCGTCGTTCGTCGGAACGTACTTCCACAGACCGTCCGAACACACGAGTAGCGTCCCTCCCGCATCGTGTTCGGCCAGCACGATGTGCGGCGAGGTGTCCGGCGCATCGGCACCAAGCCACCGGGTGATGCTGCCCTCGAAATCGTCGTCGGTCGTCAGCTGCTCAACCGCAGGCGCGCCGTCGACCTCGTGGAGCCAGTAGGCGCGACTATCGCCCAACCACGCCGTGTGGGTCGACATGAGCGACGCGTCGGAGCTGTCAGGTGAGACGATCGACGCAACGATCGTCGTCGAGGGGGCGCCCTCGCCACTCGATGTCACCGGCACGGCCGCCGCGGCCGTCTGCGCCTTGGCAACAGCGGTGACCAGCTCGGCTTCAATATCGGACGCTCCGGCTTCGAGTGCGGCTACGAGGCTGTCGCGCGCGGCAATGGCCGCGCCGAGAGACGCGTCTTGAGGGTCGGCTGTTGTCGAGACACCGTCGGCAACGACCGCTACGAGTTGGTTGCCTACGATGCCGATCGCGTAGGCATCTTCGTTTTGATGATGACGCAGGCCACGGTCGGACACTGCGACGACGCCCATGCCGTCAGGCCCAGCAACGGACTGGGTTTGGTGGTCTCGTTCGGCTGGCTGCTTGCGTCCACAGTCGCTGCAGTACCCCTCGACGATGAGCTCGTGGGCCGCCCCGCAATCGACGCACGCAGGGCCGGTCAGTGCGGTATGTTCGCCCGCGTAATCCGCTCCGCATGCCTCACACCACTCGGCTCCTGGGGCTCCGAGTTCACCGCACGCTGGGCAGCTCTGAGATGGGCCGGCTTCCGTCGCCTCGACCTCGGTTCCGCCCGAATCCAATTCGCTCGTCATATCACGCTCCGGACTCGAACGCTGTTGGCTTTGTCGACGAGAGAGAATCGCTCCTCGGCTGTTTCGGCCACCCGCGCAAGGTCGCGGTATGCCGTCTCGAGACTGCTCCGGAGACCGTCCTCGGTCAACGGATTTCCGAACACCTTGGCCGACTCGTCCTCCGGAATCGTTCCTGCGACAACACCGCCGAGTGCCTGTTCGAGAATTTCAGCGGCGAGCTCAGACTTTGCTGTGGCATCGATCCGAGCGGCCCTGATGGTACGCGACGCTTCGGATAGGTCGGCGTGTGTCGGCGCGGCGGCCGTGTTCGTACCAACGAGCACCCGTGCCGACGCGACCTGGGCCTCGGTGTAGGTGGCCGAGCTTGCTGGCACTGCCCGGTATGCCTCGACCGCTCCGTTGCGATCGCCGATCGCGGCACGAGATCGGGCAAGACCAAAGGCGGCCGACACGTAGCTGGAGTCGACGCCGATGACCTCGGCGTAGAGCTGGGCGGCGCGGCCGTACTCACCGGCGAGTTCGGCAGCCAAGGCCACGGCCAGCTTCGGGGCGAGCTCTCCGGGCAGGTCGGTCCAGACTTGACTGAAATCCTCGGCGGCTTGCACCGCAAGCGACACCAACTCTGGGGAGTTGTTGACCTTTCCCGACTGCATCGCGGCCAGCGACATGACCGAGCGATACCACTTGACTCGCCAATCCCACGGGTCGAAATGTTCGACCGAGCGAAGGATGTCGGAGGGTGTTTGACCAGCGTCAATCATCTCGCGAGCGCGGCGTAGGCGGACTTCGATCGTGTCGGGAGCAGACCCGGAGGCGAGGCCCTCGTCGATGAGCCGGATCGTGGCTTCAGGACTGAGTTCGGGGAGGTCGTAGAGGAAGGGAGCCCCCTGGTCATCGGGGGAGACCTTTGGGGTAGGTAGCGAGCGCCAGTCGGCGTCGACGATGGTGTCGTCCTCGAGCATGATGCCGGCCAGACGGTCGCCGCCGAACAGTGAACTCGTCGACAAACGCGGTGACCGTTCGCTGATCGCGACAATCTCGCGCAAGACGCCAAGCATCTGCTCGCCCATCTCATCGGCTGTTTGGAAGCGGTCGTCGGGGTGCGCTGCGGTGGCTTTGAGCAGCAATCGATACAGCGACTCAAAACGCTCGAAGAGCGGTTCGTCGGCCGGGGTCGGCAAGGCGTACTGGTACTGGCCCTGGTGATACACGAAGTTGAGCGACAGGACAGCAAGCGTTCGACCGACCGTGTACAGGTCCGAGGAAATCGACGGACCGAGCGACGCCACCTCTGGCGCCTGGAAACCCTGAGTACCAAAGATTGCCGCTGAGTCGTCGTCGATCCGCATGACACCACCGACGTCGATCAGCTTGACGCCATCGCCGACCGCCATCATGTTGGCGGGTTTGAAGTCGTTGTAGACGAAACCGGAATCGTGCAGGTAGCCGAGCGCCGGCAACACGCCAAGGATGTACGCCAGCGCTTCGGTTACCGGAAGCGGGTTCGGTTTTCCGCCGTTTTCGGCGCGCCGATCCTTCAATTTCGATGTGAGCGACTGGCCGCCGACGTACTCCATCACGATGTAGCCAGCCCCCTTCCACTTCACGAAGTTGTAGATGTTGACGATGCTGCCGTGATCGATTCGTGCGAGGAACTCGCGCTCGGCAACCGCCGAGGCAACAGCATCTTCATCGTCTTCGTTGAGCAGCCCCTTCAACACGACCCATCGATCCGAAACAGCGGTGTCTTGTCCGAGATAAATCCAGCCCATGCCGCCGTGGGCGATGGGACCGAGGATCCGGTACTGGTTTCCGACCATCTCGCCAGCGACCAACTTTGGCTCGTTGGTGACGAAATCGAAGCGGGTTCGACAGTTCCCGCAAAAGCCCTTGACGCGGCCCGGTTCGTGGCCATGACCTCGACCGACCGGCTCTTGGCACGACGAGCAGAATCGCTCGGCTTCGGGGATTTCGCCAAGCGCCTTGGCAAGGCGGTCCTCGGACATAACCGCCTTGGCGGGATCGCCCGCGAGCGTGGCGGCGATCGACACCAAACCAGCCCCCAGCTCGTCGCGTCGTGACGTGCTTCGGGTGGTGCGCGTTCGTCGACTTGCGCCCTTACCCGAGGTGACCCTCTGGGAGGTGGTGGGCGACTGAGGAACAGCGATCGTGGCGGTCGCGGTCGTTGCGGTTTCTGGGGATCCCGATGACCCAGCCGCGGGGGTTGGCGTCTGCGACGGTTGCAACCCGCACGTATTGCAGTAGCCATCGCTCGCAATGGTTCCTCCGCAACCAGACTCGGTGCACGCGCTGCCAGCGTGTGTTGCTGCGTGTGCGACACCAGCGGCCCCGGCGGCTGCTGCCGGGGCAGGTGCTGGTGGGCGCAGCGGCGCCACGGACGGCGACGACGGCGTGGCACCGGGGGCGGGCGGTGGCGGGGCGTGTGCGGCCACTGGCGAAAGGGTTGAGTGTGTGCCCGCATACCCGCAGGTATTGCAGTATCCGTCTGCCGCAATATGTCCGTCGCAGCCCGCTCGTGTGCACGCGTTCATCGACCACCACCATAGGCGGCGAGCTCTGCTGCAAACTTTTCTAAAAGACCCTCGGCGCGACCAACGTTCGTCGGACTGGTGAACAGTTCATCATGAGCGCTCTGACCAATGGAGCGAACTTCACTCGGCAATCCGGGGGTCATATCGGCCTTCACCAAGTAGGCGCGCAGCCGAGCTCGCAACTCTTCACGTTGACGGAGCGGTTCGGTGTTCGCCTTCAGCGCACGTTCGAGTTGCTCGCTTAGACGTGAGGCCATTGCGTGCCACGCGTCGAGCTCGCGGCGAGCGGTTTGCCAATCGCGTGTGCCCGTCGACGCTTGGCCAAAGATCTGCACCGATCGATGGGCGAGCCCGTTCTGTCCATCGATGACCGACGTGCCGACCACCGGGATCAGTGCGTCGGAAGGAACCACCTTGGCCTCGGCTTCGGAGTACGCCGCTGCGGCCCGAGCGCGCAGTACCCGAAGGTCGGCAAGTACCACGTCGGTGCCTTCGAGGTCGGAGTCGAGGCTTGAATGCGCGTGGTCGAGCTTGCCGGCGGCCGCAGCAGCCGCTGCGGCCAGTTCGTCGAGATCGGGTCCAACGCGCGGCGAAAGGCTGAGCGGGTCATCGGAGACCGACGAGCGGACAGCTTCGAGGCGTTGCTTGGCCAACATGACTTCGGGAAGACGAACGGACAATCGCTCGCTTATGGCGGTGGCCCGATTCACGGTGACGGTCGCCGCGTCGATTCGAGGCATCAGGTCGCGCCAAACAGCATCGACCTGGGCAACGATCTCGCGGACTCGCTCATAGGTGACACGGAACAACTCGATCAGGCCGTCGCAGGAGACCAACACCGTCCGATCATCGCCGGGTTGTGGTTCGAGGCGCTTTTGGAGCGTTCTCGGTAGATCGCCAGGGACTGACGATGCCAGCAACTGGATTGAACGCTCAGCCAGCAACACCTGGATGTCCTCGTCGTTGCTGTTCAGCATCGAACGTTGCTCGATGAGCACATCAACGTGGTCGAGTTGATCGCGCAACTCGCCAAGCCACCCCCACAGCTGAGCGGACTCCTCGACAACCGAATTCGTCGCAGAACCGGTCGAGCCGCTCATCTCCCCTGCGGCCAGCAATCGGTACGTCGGGTGCTCGTCCAACTCGTGAAGATTCGTCGACCACTGCCGAATGACGTCTCGGTAATAGGTCTTGCGCTTGTCGATCTCTGCTCGGTTCACAGCGAGGCAAGCGTAGGCCAAACGGCATTGCTCGGCCGAGTCTCCTACGATGACGCTGTGACATCGACCGTCGCCGCTCCATCGTGGTTCTCTACCGACCGTCTGCGGACATCACCCGCGAAACTACGAGCCTGGTCGGTGGGTCTCGGGCTCGTAATTGCGGTCGCTGCCGTGTTTGCGTCGATCGCGACCGCTCAGTTCGTTGCGGGCACCGATCAGATCCGGGACAACACCGGCCCCGTCCTCATCTCGACGCAGGGCCTACGGGCGAGCCTCGCTGAGGCCGACGCCTCGAACACCGCCGTCTTCTTGTCCGGCGAAAACGAAGACCGGGAACAGCTCCGACTCTACGAAGCCGCGCTAAGTCGAGCGCCCCAGCAAATCGAAGATATCTCCGCGGGTGTTGGCGACGACGAGGTGTCGCATGACTCGCTGAAGGCCATCGCGAGCCAGCTGACCGAGTATGCACGCCTGACCGAGCGAGCTCGGGTCCGCAACTTGGCGGGCGAACCAGCGCTGGCGGATCTCGAGGCGGCACTCGAACTCGTCAATGGCGACAACGGCATGCTCCAACAAGCCAACTCGCTCACCGCCCGTACGCAAACGACGCTCGGCGACGACATCGACGCTGGCATGATCGAATGGCTCGTCGCGTTGGTAGCCCTCGTCGTCGCGCTGGTCGCGCTCCTCGTCGCTCAACGAAACATGAAGAAGCGAACGAACCGACTGATCAACCCTCCCCTCGTCGCGGCAACGCTGTGCGTTTTTGCTTTGGGGGTTTGGCTGGCCCTCGCCGAAGTCGGGCGAGTAGCCGATCTTCAGGCAGCACGCGACGACGCCAGCGATGCGATTGCACTGACCGCCGAGCTCCAGACGAGCGCGTTCGATTACAAGAGCCGCGAGTCTCAAGCGATCATCAACGACGACTTCGCTCTGATGCCAACCGACGCGGATCGTGCGTCGATCGACGAGCTCCTCGGCCGACTCGTTCGCGTTTCGGACACGGCCGGGGAAGCCGCTGCAGCACAAAGTTTGGAAATCCGCTGGGACCGCTACGTCGATGAGTCGGTCGAGGTGGGAATGTCGCTCTCCAGGAACGACGTCGACGCGGCTCGCGAGATCGCGATCACGGAGGGCAACAGCGATTTCAACGGCTTCAATACGACCGTCGAAAACGTGCTGCTCGCCAATCGAGACCAATTCGAGAGTGCGGTTGCCAGTGCTGACAACCGTGTGAACTGGTTGTTGCTTGGTTCGATACTTCTTCCGGTTCTGGCGATCATCTTCACGTTGGTCGGCTATCAAGTCCGCATCAACGAGTACTGGTAGGAGAGCGAATGGCACTGAGTCGTCGAACGTTCGTTGCAGGGTCAAGCGCTCTCGCTGCAACCTCCTTTTTGGCGAGCTGCGGTTCGCCCATCCAAGGCCGCACGCTCGGTGCCAGTGCCAACATCCGCGTCATCAACTGGTTCGAGTACATCGACCAAGCAACGATCCCCCGGATCGCTTTCGACACGGGCGTCTCCGTGACCTACGACGAGGGCACACCCGACAACAACACCTACCCCGACAACGTGACTGGTTGGGACACGATCATCGAACCGCAGTTGTCGAACGGCGGGACACCGAACTTCGACCTGATCGTGCCCACTAACTGGCTCGCCGCACGGATGATCGACCGGGGCTGGGTCGAGCCGCTGCCACTCGAATTGATTCCGAACCACGTCAACATCGACCCCGCCTTTTTGACCAACGATTGGGATCGTGGCTCGCGGTTCCAGATGCCGTGGCAAGCGGGCATCACGGGCATTGCGTACAACCCGGCGCTCACCGGCGGGCCGGTCACCTCGATCGCCCAGCTCTTCAGCCCCGAATTCGCTGGACGGGTCGGACTTATTGGAGAGATGCGCGAGGCTGTCGGGCTCGCGATGCTGCTCAATGGAGACGACCCATCGAGCCCAACGCCGCGCTCGGCGAGAGCCGGCTTGCGGGTGATCACCGATGCCGCCGCCCGCGGACACTTCCAAAGCGTTGTGTTCTTCGATTTCGTCGACAAGCTCCAATCGGGCGAACTCGCAGCAACGATGGCGTGGTCGGGCCAGACCGCTCTCTTGCAGCTCGATCGACCCGACATCGAGTTCTCGATTCCCGACGAAGGCGGCATTTCCTGGTTCGACACGATGGTGATTCCCCGCAATGCGCGCGGCGCCCAGGGCGCAGCGCGCTGGATGAACTGGGCGTACGATCCGGTCAACGCCGCCGAGATCAGTGCATTCAACCTGTACGTCTGCCCGGTGCTCGGCACCCAACAGGCGCTCCGCGATATCGGCGACGAAGAGACAGCCTCCAACCCCCTGATCTTCCCCGATGCCCAAACCCGCAACCGCCTCTTCACCTGGGGCACTCTCGACGAGGCCACCGAACGAGAAATCGAGCAAGAGTTCGACGACCTGGTCAATTCATTCGGGTAACGCATGCACCACTTCGACGCAGATACTGACGAGCTCGCCCAACGAATCTTGGAGTACGCGAAGCAACGAACGCGCCTCGACCCAATCCCACTCAACTTCCCCAAGACCGAAGAGGAGTTGCGCGAGGCGTGTGGCGAGACAATCACCGAGGAGGGCATTGGCGGACTCCGGGCCCTCGATCTGTTCATCGACGTCCTCGAACCAGCGTCGCTGTCGGTCGATTACACGAAGTACCTCTCCTTCGTCCCCGCAGCCCCGACCGAAGCAGCGATCTTGTTCGATCTGGTCGTCGGCGCGGCCTCGATCTATGGCGGTTCGTGGCTGGAGGGCGCCGGAGCGGTGCACGCCGAGAACGAAGCGCTCGAGTGGTTGCGGTCGCTGACCAACATGCCCGAGGGAACCGCCGGGGTATTTGTTCCTGGCGGAACCGTCGGCAACCTCTCGGCTCTCGTCGCCGCGCGCCACGATGCCGCCACTCGACTCGGCGACGATCGGCCAACTCGGTTCGCAATTCTTGCGTCGAAAGAGTCCCACAGCTCGATCAAAGCCGCTGCTCTCGTCATGGACTGCGATGTCGTCCTCGTCGACACCGAAGACGACCGCCGCATGTCAGGCGCCAACGTCGCCGCCGCACTCGACGAACACGGCGAAAGAATCTGCGCGGTCGCCGCAACTTCGGGGACCACGAACCTTGGGATCATCGACGACCTGCGCTCGATCGGCGAGGTGTGTCGTGACCGCGGTGTATGGCTCCATGTCGACGGCGCCTACGGAGGCGCTGGTCTCGCCTCACCGCGAACCCATGGACGCTTCGACGGCCTCGAGCTCGCCGACTCGTTCATCGTCGATCCACACAAGTGGCTGTTCGCTCCATTCGATTGCTGCGCGTTGTTGTACCGAGACCCCGACAAGGCAGTCGCTGCTCACGCACAACACGCGGGGTACCTGGCCTTCCTCGACTCCTACGGCGACCGGAACCCATCGGACTACGCAATCCACCTGACCCGACGCGTCCGCGGACTGCCCTTCTGGTTCAGCTTGGCCACCTACGGAACCCGCGCTTACTCAGACGCCGTCGACGCAACGCTCGATCTTGCCGACGCAGCAGCCAACATGATTCGTGCCAGCGACCACCTCGACCTCGCCCACGAGCCCTCTTTGTCGGTCGTCGCGTTCACCCGAGATGGGTGGGGCCCAGACGAATATCAGCAGTGGTCCGAGCACGCCATGAACGAAGGACTGGCATTCGTTACCCCGTCGCGCCTCGACGGCAAACCGATCTACCGTTTCTGCTTCGTGAACCCCCGCACCACCACCGACGAAATCGCCGAGATCATCGAGTCGCTCCGCACCTTCACCCCCTAGCGCCCCCTTTATGGGGACAGGCCCCGCAAAGGCCCTTTTATGGGGACAGGCCCCATTGGTTGTCACA
>CAZMYN010000025.1:15978-16767 GCA_964570495.1 uncultured Acidimicrobiales bacterium
ATGGGGACAGGCCCCACGTTGCTGTCACAGCGCGTCGCTACGGTGATTTCAGCTTCCCCCTCAACTCACTCTGAGCCAGAGGACCCTTCATGGCACGCAAGCCACGCAACAAACCAAATGCCGAGTTTCACCACATAACGAATCGAGGAGCGAGCAGGAACGACATTTATCGAGATCCGGTCGACCACGCGATCTTTCTACAGCTATTGGATCGAGCGAATCTCAAGTTCGAGATGGCCATTCACGCCTTCTGCCTGATGGGGAATCACTATCACCTGCTTGCTCAATTCCCCCACCGCAACATGCCGACGGCTATGCACTGGATCGGCACGTGTTACTCCATCGCGTTCAACCGAAAGTACGGAACCGATGGCCGTCTCTGCCGAGACCGCTACTTCAACAAACCGATTGAAGACGAGGCGTACCTGATCACCGTTGCTCGATATATCCACCAGAACCCCAAGGCCTACGGACTCCAAGACTTCTCGTCATATGAGGCCTCCAGCTACCGGGTATACCTAGGTGAGGAGACACGACCTCCATGGTTGTCTACCGACCTCGTGCTCGGATTCTTTAACAACGATGAGCTACTGCTCCGTGCCTACATGGACGCCATTCCGAACGCTGACATCGAAGTTCCGGCCCGCTACACAGCCTGATCCGACCTAATGGGGACAGGCCCCGTAAAGACCCTTTTATGGGGACAGGCCCCATGGGCTTGGGGACAGGCCCTCTTTATGGGGACAGGCCCCATGGGCTTGGGGACAGGCCCTCTTTATGGGGACAGGC
>CAZMYN010000025.1:16867-22715 GCA_964570495.1 uncultured Acidimicrobiales bacterium
CCCATGGGCTAGATGGCGATTGCGCCGCCGATGACGGTGTCGTCAGGGCCGCCGTTTCCGGCGTAGAAGACAAGGCTTTGGCCTGCGGCAATGCGGTCGCGTTTGTCGTGCCAGACAACCCGATCGGCCTCGACCGTTGCTGGCAGCGCGGTGCCGTGCGCGCTGGCTTGAACGAGCGCCTCGCCGGTGAAAGATTCGTGGGCCCAGACCGGTTGAGTGAAGCCGGTCTCGTCGTCTTGTAGAGAACGCCGAGGACCGATGGTCACGATCGATTCGTGGAGGTTGACGTCGACCACGAAGTGCGGCTCGCTCATGCCGCTGACGTTCAATCCCTTGCGCTGGCCGACGGTGACGAGTTCGGTTGCGGGCACGGACCCGACTTCGGTGCCGTCTTCGGTGACGATCACACCGGGGGTGAGACCTCCACGGGCACCCAGGAACTCTTCACGGCCGCCGTCCTTGGTGATGAAGCACACGTCTTGGCTATCGGGCTTGCCCGCAGTGAGCAGACCCCGCTTCTCGGCCTCGGCGCGCAGGTCTGGCTTGTGCCAGCCGCCAATGGGAAGCAGCACTCGGCTCAACACGTCTTGGCCAAGCATGTGCAGCACATAGCTCTGGTCCTTCAACGGGTCGATGCTGCGCTGCATGCGAAAGGAGCCGTCGTCGAGTGTGGCGATGCGGGCGTAGTGGCCGGTCGCGATCTTGTCGAAGCCGAGCACCGAGGCCCGGTCGAAGAACAGGTCGAACTTGATGTGGCGGTTGCATTCGATGCACGGGTTCGGCGTACCACCAGTGCGGTGGGTGTCGACGAACGGCGCGACGACGTGTTCATTGAACTCCTCGCCGAAGTTGAAGACGTGGTGCTCGATGTCGAGTTGGTTGGCTACCCAGCGGGCGTCGTCGACATCGGAAACTGAGCAACAGCCCGAATCCGATTCGCCACCCCAGAGCTTCATCGTCACGCCAACGACGTCGTACCCCTCGTCGACGAGGAGTGCCGCAGCGACAGAGGAATCCACACCGCCGGACATGCCGACAAGTACGCGTTCAGCCACGAGCCCCTCCCTCACGGAGTTGGCGAACCGCTGCCGGAATGACGGTGAGCGCCTCGTCGATTTCGGCGTCCGTCGTCGACCAGCCAAGCGACAGCCGCAGCGGCGCGACGTTCGATGCGTCGACGCCCATAGCGCCAAGTACATGGGAGCCGCCCTGCGCCCCGCTCGCGCATGAGGACGCGGCCGAGCAGGCAAGGTCGTGTTGGTCGAGAAGAAACAGCAACGGCTCACTCGAGATACCCGGGATGCAGACATGGACGATTCCAGGTACTCGCGAGACGGGGTCGATCGTCGGAGCGAGTCCGTCGATCTGGTCGCGCAGCCCGTCTAGCAACCTCGTTGCGAGGCCACCGATTCGAGCCAAGCGTTCGGACCGGTCGTCGACCGATGCCTGCAAGGCCGCAGCAAACCCGACTGCCCCGGCAACGTTCTGCGTGCCTGCTCGTCGATCGCGTTCTTGTCCCCCGCCGACCAGCATTGGTTCGGGCATCTTTGCGTCGCGAACAACAACAGCACCGACACCTTGGGGCCCGCCGATCTTGTGGCCGGTGATCGACAACATGTCGACGCCCCCAGAGATCGTGGACAGGTCGAGCCACGGGAGCGCCTGAACCGCGTCGGAGTGAACTAGCGCATCGGGAGCAATCGCGTGGACCGCATCGGCAATATCGGAGATTGGTTGTTGGACACCGGTTTCGTTGTTGACCGCCATGACCGAGACAACCTCGGTCGATTCGTCGACGAGTTCGACAACCGCGGCGGCGTGCACCACACCGGTTGCATCGACCGGCGCAATCCGGGCCTGTTGACGTACAGCTGGTTCGAGCACTGCGGGATGTTCGGTCGCGCCCACGACGATCGTCCCAGGTCCGTGACCGCGCCCGATGGCCAAGTTGTCCGATTCGGTTCCGCCGCCGGTGAAGATGACCTCGCCTCGCCCAAAGCCGGTGGCGTCGGCAATAACCCCGCGCGCATCGTCTAGCGCCTGGCGAGCGCGACGGCCGCGGCGATGCGAAGCCGTTGGATTCCCATGTCGTTCGGTGAACCACGGAAGCATCGCCTCGAGCGCCTCTGGGCGAAGTGGGGACGATGCTGCGTGGTCGAGATACGCTGCCACGCCTCTTAGGGTAATGCCGTTCGTTAACTTGTCGATCGCCAGGTGTCGTCCATAGCGAGTTCGGCGAGTCCGCCATCGCGAAGCTGACGAGCGGCCAGCACGGCGACCAGGTACCTCTCGGGATCCAACCCGAGACGACCCTCGTGGCCGAGGTGACGGGCCGTCGAGTCGGCGATTTGTTGCCCGAGACTCGAACGAGCAGGAGCCGACAGCTCGGCGACCCTCAGCAGATACGACCGGATAACCCGCTCTTGTTTCGGGCTGAGCTTGCGCACGTCCATGTTGGCAACGATGTGTTCGGTGCCCATGGGCGGCGTGAAGGGAACGGCGGGCAAGTGTGGAGCGACTCGCGGGTCGACGATGACGAAGGTGCCGGCAGCAATGTCGCCCAGGCGCTGGGAACGGGCGGTGAACATGCCGGTGAGCAGTGCGAGCGCGCCGAACGTGAGAATGAAATCGACCAGCTGAAACAGTGAGCGAATGAAGGCCTCACGAAACCCGATGGCCCCCGCTTCCAGAGAGACAACCCGTAGCCCAATCGCAAGCTTGCCTACGGTGCGGCCCCGGAAATACGTCTCGGCGATGATCGGATAGAAGAACAAGATGAGAAAGCCCATCACCCGTTGGAGTACAAAGGCGGTCGTTTCGCCAACCAACTGACCCGAGAAATCAATGAGGACCGACGTGATGATGATCGCGATCACCACGACGATCGTGTCGATCAGTCGTGCCGCACCGCGATAGCCAATTCCGGCCGTTTCAAGATCGAGAACCACGCCCTGCGGCGTGACAATCCCGCGACCGCCGCTAACTACCGCACTCACGGTTTTGCTCCAGCGCTATCCACGGCCACAACTTAGGCACACTACGGTGATGGGGTGCGAACTCTCGACTCCTACGTCCACGAGAACAACGCAGAATGGCTACGCCTCGAAGAGCTCGTAGACAAGGCGCAAAAGCATCGTCGCAAGATTCCGAGCGACGAGCTCGACGAACTCGTCATGCGCTACCAACGGGCCTCTGCACATCTCGCGCACGTTCGCACGACGTACGCAGACCCCGAGATCACCCGTCGCCTGACGCGGGTCGTTGCCGGCGCGCGGGCGGTCATCTACGGCGGACAAGCCCAAGCGGGTGGGGCGTTGCGGACCTTCTTCAGCTCGACCTTCCCCGCGGCCGTGTGGTCGGCACGAATCTTCATTGCAATTGCGACGGTCGCGTTGTTTGCGCCCGCGATCGCGACCGCAGCGTGGATCGCGAACTCCGACGCAGCGCTCGAAGCGTCGGGACCACCGGCACTTCGTGAGGCCTACGTTCAGGAGGACTTCGAGGCGTATTACTCATCTGAACCAGCAGCAGAGTTCGCGACATCGGTACTCGTCAATAACATCCAAGTGTCATTCCTGGCGTTTGTCATCGGCATCGCCTTTGCCGTTCCAACGATCCTGATCTTGGCCTTCAACGGCGCAAACGTCGGCGTTGCGGCAGGGTTGTTCTACGCCGCCGGAGAACAGGCAAAGTTCTGGGGTCTGATCTTGCCGCACGGCCTGCTCGAATTGAGCGCGATTGTCGTGGCTGGCGGAGCCGGTTTGCGTATGGGTTGGTCGATCATCGACCCCGGCGATCGCACTCGAGTCGCGGCCCTTGCCGAGGAGGCAAAGCGAGCTGCATCGATCGTGATGGGACTGATCGTCGTGTTCATCTTCGCGGGGCTCATCGAAGGTTTCGTCACGCCGTCCTCGCTCTCCACCCTCGCACGGATCACGATCGGAGCGATTGCCTTCGTAGCGTTCTGGGCCTATGTGCTGTTGCTTGGACCACAGGCTGTGGCCCGCGGTTACACCGGGTCGATCATCGAGAACCGAATCGCAACTGATGAGTTCGCCATGGCATCCAGTTCAACAGCCGAGGCAACCTTGACCTCAGGCGTCGAGAACATCACAGACGACCCGTCGCCTTGATGTCGAGGTAGAGGTCCATCAGGCGGCCGGCGAGCTTGCCGGGGACCGCATCGATGACGGTCGCTCCTCTGCGACGCAACTCGCTGATCGTTCGTTCTCGCTCAGCGATCGATGCCTGGGCCGCGGCTGAGCGATGCACCTCTTCAGAGGTGGACGGGGCTTGCGACGCCCACGCGTCGACCTCGGGGTCGCGCACCGCGGCGATGACGACGATGTGAGAGCGGGTCAACAGTCGCAGCGCCGGCAACAGGAATTCATGCATGGTTTGCTCGACGAGCTCGGTGTGAATAACGAGCATGGTGCGCCGGCTAAATCGAAGCAGCGTTTCGGCGAATGCTCCGTGGTAGTCGCTTTCGGCAAAGACCGGATCGATGTCGAACATTGCATTGGTGATCCGATTGAGCTGCGTTGCCTGCGCCGAAGCCTTCACGGTCTTGCGCACCTCGCCGTCAAAGACCAGCAGTCCGGTCCGGTCGCTCAGGCCGGTCGCGACGGTAGTGAGCGCCATGATCGCGTCCATTGCATGCTCGACGCGGGGCACACCGGCGACCTGGCTGGCCATGAGGCGGCCGTTGTCGAGCACGTTGATCAAGGTTTGGTTGCGTTCTGCCCGGTACGTTCGAACGATCATCCGGTTGGCGCGGGCGGTTGCGGCCCAATCGACCCGGCGGAATTCGTCGTCGACGGTGAAGTCGCGAAGCTGTTCGAATTCGGAGCCACCGCCGCGCATCCGTGCGGAGCGGACCCCGATGTCGAGGCGACTCTTCTTCAGCCGCAATTCGGCTTCGGCACGGCTGGGGAAGCGGGGAAATATCTTTAACTCGGCGGGTTCCCAGCGGGCCTCTTGGCGGCCAGCGAATCCCAAGGGACCGTCGACGCGGACCACGATCTCGCCCAATCCAAAGCGTCCACGCCGAGTTGGTTCGACATCGGTCTCGATCGACGCGCTTCGACCGCTTTCGAGATGCAGGTCGGCGCGCCGAACAGTCGCCATCAGCGATGGGGCGAGCGCCTCGGAGAATCGAATGGGCGCCGCCCGGTCGGCGTTGTTGGTTACGTCCCACCCAATTGTTCCGGAGCGGTCGAGCGCGATCGACGTGGGGAGCCGTCGGGTCACCGCGACGTGTGAGGGAGAGACTGTCAACAGCAAGTCGATCAGCCACACGGCAGCGACCACGATGCCGATTACCAACAGGGTGATCCACGGGCGCCCAAAGACGAACACTGCTGGCGTGAGCAGTGCCGCGAATAGGGCGAGGCGCGGGTGGATGACCATCGATAGCTAGCGGGGAACCGGCACCGATTGCAACAAGCCGTCGAGGACGACGTCGGGGGTGACACCTTCGAGTTCTGCTTCGGGTTGGACCGCAAGGCGATGTCGGAGTCCGGGTTTTGCGATCATCTTGACGTCGTCGGGCGTAACGAAGCTGCGCCCGGCCATCCATGCCCAGGCTTTGGACAAACCAAGCAGCGCTACGCCGCCGCGTGGCGACACGCCGAGATCGACCACCGGCGAGGTACGGGTAGCCCGCACAAGCTCGGTGATGTAGCGGAGGATCGAATCGTCGACTTGGATTTGGCGAACCTCTGCTCGGGCTCTGGCCAAGTCTTCGGCGCTGGCGACGGCTTGAACACCGTTTTCTGTCACCTGGTGCAGGTTCATTCCGCGGTGATGCCGTGCCAGGACCTCGTGTTCGGATTCGAGCTCGGGGTAC
>CAZMYN010000026.1:0-17529 GCA_964570495.1 uncultured Acidimicrobiales bacterium
GCGCTGAGCCTCTTGGGGTCGCTATTCCTATTGTTGCCGGAGCTGCCACGGGTGAGCCGGCTAGCTGGTGGTGTGCGGTGGTTGAGTGCAGGCGCGATCGTTGTTCTTCTCAGCCACCGTTCCTCGGGCGGGCAGATCCTGTGGTTCGACACTTTGCCGGCGCTACATGTCGTTGCCCTGGCCGCGGCGGGCACGCGCTTCGATGCGGTTCGTGCTGGCTGGGCAATGCGTCTGGCAGCCGTCATGACAACGATCACCTACGTGCTTGCCGGGGTCGCAAAGCTGCGCCTCGGTGGAACGGCATGGATCGCGGACGGTGCGCTCGAACGCCACATCGTGTGGTCGGCAACTCGCCTAGATGTCCTTGGCGGACCCCCGTCACCGGCTGCCAGCGCGCTCGTCGACCTGGGTCTGGCGTCGGCCCCGCTCGCCCTTGCGGTGGTCGCGATCGAACTAACCGCACCCATTGCCCTTTTCGGTCGCAGGCTTGCCTGGGGGTGGTCGGTCGCCGCGTGGACGATGCACCTCGTCATCGCCATCACGATGTTCGTGCTCTTCCACTGGCCATTGTTCGGCGCGGCATTCCTCCCCGTCCTTCTGCTCGCTTCAACGAGCGAGACCCGGAATGGTCGAGTGTCGATACAGTCGACTCGTGGATGACGACGTACATCTCCTTGCAGCGGCAAAGCTGACGAAATCCCTTCGGGTAACCGGTATTCGTGACGACGGCATGCATCTGATCGAAGCCGAGATGGTCAAGCTCGATCTGTACGACGAGATCACCATTCGCCCGGGCGGCGAGGACGGCGTGTCCTTTGTAGGGCCGCACGCGTCGGCTGACATTGACCCGCACGACAACCTGGTGATCGCGGCCGCCCGTCTGGCGGGAGTGCAACTGAGCGCGCAGGTCGTGAAGAACATTCCGGCCGGTGCAGGGCTTGGGGGAGGGTCCTCCAATGCCGCAGCGGTGCTTGCCTGGGCGGGCTTCGACGATGTCGAAACCGCGGCCTCGATCGGAGCCGACGTCGCGTTCTGCCTGGTCGGTGGGCGAGCGATGGTTCGTGGCATCGGCGAGATCATCGAGCCGCTCGAGTTCATTTCCGAGACATTTACGGTCGTGACGCCCAACATTCATTGCTCGACCCCCGGCGTGTACGCGATGTGGGATGAGATGGGCGGCCCGGTGGGGGAGAACGGCAATGACCTTGAGCCCGCAGCCCTCGCATTCGAACCGGCGTTGCGGTCCACACGAGACGCACTCGGCAACGCAACCGGCTCGACACCGCGACTTGCTGGCAGTGGTAGCTCGTGGTTTGTGGAAGGCGCCTTCCCCGACGCGGGCGCGGTCCATCACACAATTCGGGCTCCGAAACCTTTGGGCTAAGTGCGGCCTCGGTCCTGAAAGCGGCTATCCTGCGTCTGGCTATGGGATCTCTAATCAAAAAGCGCCGCAAGCGCATGCGCAAGAAGAAGCACAAGAAGATGTTGAAGCGGACACGCGCTCAACGTCAACGGGGTCGTTGATCCGCCATTCGGCGCTAACGTGGCCCTAGTTACCATGGCCGATAGTTCAGTTGGTAGAACGCCTGATTTTGATTCAGGAGGTCGCAGGTTCAATCCCTGCTCGGCCAGCGTCTCGTACATCCACTCCGTTATTTGCTAAACCTGAGTACATGTATCGCGAGCAGATTGCGGCGATTGTTGTCCCCGCACAACCGTCTCCGAACTTTGGCAAGGTCGGAAGTACCGACCCACTGGCGCCAATAGCTGGCAAGTCGATTCACGCCTGGATTGCCGATGCCGCCCTCGCCGCGTCGGTTCGACGCATCGGCATCATTGCGAACAGGCCCACCGATGCAGCGCGCAGCGAACTCGCCGCACGCGCCGATCATGCACTGATCGAATTCATCACGCCGATGAACGATGTGACCGAGACGTTGATGTTGGCCGCCGAGCGTCTCGGCTCCGAACTGACCCTCAGCGATTCGGCCCACATTCTGATTCTCCCCGCCGAAGCTCCCCACGTTCAGCCCGACGAGCTGCGAGCACTCGTCGATGCCCATATTTCCTCTGGCGCGGCCGCCACGATCAGCTCGTCACAAACAGCGGTCGTCGACGAACCCCTCGTGGTTCGCGATGCGTCTGGCGACATCGTGTCCATTTCCGAGACCACGGTCGAGGCGGGCGGTCTCTTGTGCATTCGGGCGTCCATGCTGATCCCCGCGCTGAACCGAACGGTCGCACCGCGCTGGCACGGCGGCGCACCTCTTGCCGAGATTGCCGGAGTCCTCACAGAAGTCGGCCATGTCGTCGAGGTAATCGAACGCGACCGACCACTAGCGCTCATTCGTTCGGCAGCTTCTCGTGCCCCGATCGAAATGAGCCTGCGCGATCGCATCATCGACTACTGGATCGAGCGAGACGTTGTCATGCCCGACCCACGACAAGTGTCCATCGACGCCACCGTGACAATCGCCAAAGGCGTTCAAGTGCTTCCCGGCACGGTCCTGGAAGGATCGACGGTCATTGGCGACGGTGCAGTTGTCGGTCCCAACAGCCACGTCATCGACTCGACGATCGGCAGTCGCTCACACGTACCGCACGCTGTTGTTCGAGGGGCTGAAGTGTCAGCTCTTGAACATGTTGCCCCCTTTTCTGTGCGAAGCGATGGTTCTTACACCGCTGGCCGGTAACGTCCGAGTGTCAGAGACCCGAGAGGGTTAGTGAGGGGCAAATGGAGCAAGTCACCAAGAAGAAGCTGGCCATGTTCTCGGGTCGAAACAGCGTCGAGCTGACGAACCAGGTAGCTGCAGTTATCGGTGTCGACGTCGGTCACGCAAACATCGCCGAATTCGCAAATGGCGAGATCCATTGCCGGTTCTCCGAGTCGGTTCGCGGTGCTGACGTGTTCATTCTCAACACGCACTCCTCCCACGACGGTCTCTCCATCAACGATTCGATTATCGAGCACCTGGTCATGGTCGACGCGGCACAGCGCGCATCGGCAAAGCGCATCTCGGTCGTTGCACCGTTCTACGGCTATGGCCGTCAGGATCGTAAGGCTGCTGGCCGCGAGCCAATCACCGCGAAGCTCGTAGCAAACATGTTCACCGCTGCGGGCGCCGATCGACTGATCAGCGTCGACCTGCATTCGGGACAGATCCAGGGATTCTTCGACGGACCCGTCGATCACCTCACCGCAATGCCGGTTCTCATCGACTACCTCAAGTCTCTCGGCACCGACGACCTGGTGGTTGTGTCTCCCGATGCGGGCCGCGTCAAGGTTGCCGAACGCTATGCCAACCAGCTGGGCGCCTCACTTGCCATCGTCCACAAACGCCGTGTCGCTGGAAAGAAGAACGCGGTCGAAGCCAAAGACGTCGTTGGCGATGTCGAAGGCAAGGTCTGTGTCCTGATCGACGACATGATCGACACGGGCGGAACGATCGTTGCAGCGGCCGAAGAACTCGTCGACAAGGGAGCCAAAGCGGTCATCGCCGCGACCACGCACCCCGTTCTGTCAGGTCCTGCGGTCGATCGTCTCAAGAACTCCAGCATCGAAAAAGTGATCGTCACCGACACACTCCCGATTGGGCCAGACAAGGAGTTCGACAAGCTCGTCGTGCTCTCCGTCTCGGGCATCATTGCCAAGGCCATCGAAGCCGTCTTCGACGACACCACCGTCTCGGAGATCTTCGACGGCAAGAATCTCTCCTAATCAGCTGTCGCAATCCGTCGCCTAGCGGCTCCTCGATGCTCGGCTGCTGGCCGGAGGCCCCGGCACGTTCGAACCCAGGTGGGTGGTGCGACGCGCTCGGGTAGTATTGGCGGGTTCACAATTCACTTAGACGAAGGATGGCGCCATGAGCGAGCTACTTCTCACTGCACAGACCGGTCGCCAGATCGGTACCCGATCGGCACGCCGACTCCGCGCTGACGGACTTGTTCCGTCCGTGATCTACGGCCTTGGCGAGGACCCCATGGCAGTCGCTGTCGAATGGCCTGAGCTCCGCAAGGCCCTGACGACCGACGCCGGCGTCAACGCACTGATCACTATCGAAGTCGACGGTCAGCGCCAGCTTTCCATCGTCAAGGACATTCAACGTCACCCCACCCGACGCAATGTCATGCACGTCGACTTCATTCGCCTCGATCCAAACGCAGAGGTCGAAGTAGAGGTTCCATTGATCCTCACCGGCGAAGCCCGCAAGCTCAGCCAGGTCTCGGGCATGGTCGATCAGACCATGTTCACCTTGTCGGTTCTCTCCAAGCCCGACGAGATCCCGACCGAGGTCACCGCAGACGTTTCCGAACTCGACGTCAACGAGTCGATCACCGTCGCCGACGTCGTGCTTCCCGCTGGCGTGCGCACCGCTCTTGATCCTTCCGACACGATTGCCTCGGGCGTGGTTACACGTTCGACCCTCGAAGCAATGCGCGCCGAGGAAGAGGCAGCGGCTGCAGCGCTTCTCGAAGGCGAAGAGGGTGCTGGCGGCGAAGGTGCCGAAGGTGCCGAGGGCGATGGCGGAGACGCTGGCGACGACGCCGGCGACGACTCCTAGTCACCGCTTACTCAGACCTACATCGAAGCGCCCGCGGTGTTCCGCAGAAAGTCAGCTGAACGTTCGGGAACCCCCGCCGACCTATTGGTTGTCGGCTTGGGGAACCCGGGCGATCGCTACGACGGAACGCGACACAACGTTGGTGCCGAGGTCGTCGAGGTCCTCGCTGACCGCTACGGCGAAAAACTGAAAGCGAGCAGACAAGCTGCACTTGTCGCGGAGTGCCGCGTCGACACCCAACTGTTGGTCGTTGCGTTCCCGCAGACGTTCATGAACGAGTCGGGACGAAGCGTCCAGGATCTCGTCAAGCGATATGGCATCGAAGACCCCGCCAACATGGTCGTCGTCCACGACGAACTCGACCTCGAAGTTGGAACAGCACGTATGAAGGTCGGCGGGGGACTCGCGGGCCACAACGGACTGAAATCCATCACCGCGCACTTGCACACCAAGGACTATCTGCGTCTGCGAATCGGCATTGGTCGACCGCCAGGCTCACAGTCCGTGTCGGACTATGTACTGCGACGCCCGGGCAAGGCCGAGCGAATCGAACTCGATATCGAGATCGAGCGCACCGCTGATGCTGCAGTCCAACTCCTACGCGACCCGGTCGACTCGATCATGAATGGATTCAACCGGTGACCGCGTCCGCGACCACAAGCGCTCCGCCCAAAGTGAACGCCGCCCTTGGTGCGCTTCTCGGCGAACTCACGGACGATCCCGGCATAGTTGCGTCCATGGGGAAGCGCTCGGCTCTCCTTGCAGTTTCCGAGGCTGGCCGACCGCTATCGCTCGCTTCGATCGCCGAACAAAGCGAACGAGCACCGGTCGTTGTCGCCGCTCCGACATCGAGCGAGGCCGAACGTTTGCGCAACGACCTTGCGTTGTACCTCGGCGAAGACGCGGTCGCGTTGTTCCCGGCATGGGAGACGTTGCCGTTCGAACGGATCAGTCCAAATGTCGAGACGATGGGTCGGCGCCTCGAAGTCCTGTGGCGACTCCAGGACCCAGCGAGGATGCCCAAGGTGGTCGTTGCCTCGGCACGAGCACTTGTTCAGCGGCTCGGACCAAACGTCGACGAAATCGAACCGATCATCATCGGCGTTGGGGATCAACTCGACATTGGCGATCTCTCACGCCAGCTCGTCGATGCCGGATACCGCCGTGAACCCCAAGTCGAGAGTCGGGGCCAATTCGCCGTTCGAGGATCGATCGTCGACGTCTTTGCAAGCACCGCCGCAGCGCCGGTCCGCATCGACCTTTGGGGCGACGAGATCGACCGGCTCAGCGAGTTCGCCGTAAACGATCAACGCTCGACCGTTTCACGAAGCGAGGTCGTTATCCACGCAGCGCGAGAGGTCGTTGCCTCCGAAGCAACTGCCGATCGGGCTCGCGGCCTGGTGGCATCGGCACCGTGGGGGCGCGAGCATTGGGAGCGCCTTGCCGACGGAGAGTTCTTCGACGGCATGGAGTCGTGGCTGCCGTGGCTGACCGATCGCGACGAGGTTCTCATCGATCACGTAGGAGCCGACTCACTCATCGTGCTGATCGAACCCCGTCGACTCCGGGATCGGGCGGGGGACATCCTTGCCGAAGAGGCCGATCTGGCGTCGACGCTCGCAAAGACCTGGGGTGCGATCGCCGAAGACTCAAACGACGACGTGTTTCCGCGCCTGCACGTCGAGTTCGACCGAATCCTGTCTCACACCGATGCCCCGGTGTGGACCATGACGACCGCCCCCGAAGGGCCCGACGTCGCCGTGATTCCGGTGACGGGTTGGGAGTCGCCGCTCGGTGACCCATCGCCACTCGTCAGACAACTGAACCAGCTCATAGCCGACAACTACCGAATCGTCGTCGGCGCAGACGGCACCGGCACGGCGCCACGGCTCGCCACGTTGCTCGCCGACCACGGAATTCACCTGCCGGTTGTCGAAGCGCTTGACGACGCTTCGTCGGGAATCGTCGTTGCGCCCCTCGAACGTGGCGCGGTCTTCACTGCCTCGAAGCTCGCCATCTTGAGCGAATCCGACATCACGGGCCGGCGCCGCACCCACCGGCGCGCACGGCCCCGCCAGAGCTCAGCTCAAGACACCTTCGACGACCTTGCACCGGGCGACTACGTTGTTCATCACCTTCACGGAGTTGCTCGCTTCGCGGGAATGGTCACGCGTGCCATCGGAGGTGTCGAGCGGGACTATCTGCTGCTCGAATATCGCGGCGACGACAAGCTCTACGTGCCGACCGACCAGATCGACGTGGTTCGTCACTACACCGGCGGCGACAGCCCAAGCCTGTCGAAGATGGGCGGAAGCGAGTGGGCAAAGACCAAAGCGCGGGTTCGTTCCGAGGTTTCCGAAATCGCCCAAGAGCTCGTCGTGCTCTACCAACGGCGCGTGACCGCGGCGGGCCACGCGTTCGCTCCCGATACCCCATTCCAAAGCGAACTCGAAGACTCCTTCCCCTACGAAGAAACCCCCGATCAGCTCACCGCAATCAGCGAAGTCAAAGGTGACATGGAGCTGCCGTACCCCATGGACCGCCTCGTCGTCGGCGACGTCGGCTTTGGCAAGACCGAGATTGCTGTGCGGGCTGCCTTCAAAGCAGTCCAGGACAACAAGCAGGTCGCGATTCTCGTCCCGACCACGCTGCTTGCCCAACAGCATCATCAGACGTTCGCCGAACGCTTTGCCAGCTTTCCCGTTCGGGTAGAGGTTCTGAGTCGATTCCTGACCAACGGCCAAGCCAAAGCGATCATCACCGCGACCAACGAGGGCAAGGTCGACGTGCTGATCGGTACGCATCGCATGCTCAACGACGAGTTGAAGTTCAAGGATCTCGGCCTGTTGGTCGTCGACGAAGAGCAGCGCTTCGGCGTCAAGCACAAAGAGAAGATCAAAGCGCTTCGCACCGACGTCGATGTCTTGACGCTCACCGCAACACCCGTTCCACGCACCTTGGAGATGAGCCTCACCGGCATTCGCGATATGACGCTGCTGTCGACCGCGCCAGCGGAACGCCAGCCCATCTTGACCTATGTCGGCGAACAGAGCGACCGGGCCGTCACCGAGGCAATTCGCCGCGAACTCTTGCGTGAGGGCCAAGTCTTCTACGTCCACAACCGGGTCAAGGACATCGAGTACACCGCATCGAAGATCCGCGAGATGGTGCCCGAGGCTCGAATCGCGATCGCTCACGGTCAGATGGACGAGGGAACGCTCGAACAGGTTGTGCTCGACTTTTGGGATGGCCAATACGACGTATTGGTGTGCACGACGATCATCGAGAGCGGAATCGACATGCCGTCGGTGAACACCCTCGTCGTCGATCGGGCCGATCTGCTCGGTCTCGGCCAGATGCACCAGCTGCGTGGCCGAGTCGGTCGTTCGGGTCAGCGCGCGTACGCCTATCTGATGGTTCCCCAAGACCGCTCGCTCACCGAGCAGGCCTATGAGCGGCTCAAGACAATCGGTGAAGCCACCGACCTCGGATCGGGCTTCAAGATCGCCATGCGCGACCTCGAAATCCGTGGCGCAGGCAACCTGCTCGGCACGGGCCAGTCCGGGCACATCGCCGCAGTTGGCTACGACCTGTACTGCCAGATGGTGACCGAAGCCGTGAACGAGTTGAAGGGCGAGGAAGTCGAAGAGGTCGAGGAACTCAAAATCGAGCTCCCGGTCAAGGCCTTCTTGCCTGACACCTACATGGAAGCTCAGGATCAACGCCTGGAGGCATACCGCCGACTCGCGGGCGTCACCACGCTGAGCGAAGTCGAAGACATTCGTGTCGAGTGGCTCGATCGCTACGGCCCGCTGCCCGACCCTGCCAACAACCTTCTGTCGGTCGCGACGGTCCGGGTTGCGTGCATTCGTATTGGGGTAACCGAGTTGACCGTGGCCAAGGGTCCTGGTTTCGGTGGACCCGAGTTCCTTGTGCGGATGTCGCCAATCACCCTCCCGACCTCGAAACAGATTCGCCTCGAACGGATCTACAAGCATTCGCTCTACAAAGAGAAGGTCGAGGGAGCCGAGGGCGGTTTCTTGCAGCTCGGCATGAAAAAGGGTGACATTGCCGAGAACATTGTGGCCGCTTTCGACGACTTAGTACCCGCTGATGAGGAGTAACTGCCTACGATGAGAGCTGTGAAAAGACGACTTGGGCTTCTAGCCGTGGCGATGTTCATTCTGGTGGGGTGCGGCGCTGGCGGTGACCGCAATGCGGTGTCCGCCGATGGCGAGGCATTAACTCGCGCCGAGCTGCTCGACATCTTCGAGATCGGAGCGAATTTCGAACGCGGCGACGACACATCGTCGGTCGAGGCAACGTCGGTGCGCGGTTTGGCCCAGACTCACATTTTCAACGTGGTCGTCACCGACTACTTCGAAGAGAACGGCGTCACGCTCAGCACTGCAGACCGCGTCGAGATCGAAGGCCAGATAGTTGAGCGTGCAGAACTGATCAACCCCGCTTTCATCGGCTCTCGCGGATTCGAATTCTGGGTCGACTTTCTCTGGCAGGGCGAGGTCCCAGCCGCTGCCTTCTTCGATCGCGGCACACCGAACGAAGACCTTCCAGAGGTCTTGCAGGACCCGCCGATCTTTGACCGTTCCCAGCTACGCCAATTTCCTCAGGTCGTGCAGCGACCAGATGTGGCCGCGGATCTCAGCCTCTTGGACGACGATGCCTTTGTTCAACAACTGCTCGCGTCGGACCCGACGATCCTCAACGAGCTGCAAGCCGCCGAGATCCAGATTCGTCTAGTCGAGATCGTGCGAGAGAGCGGTGTCGACGTTGAGGTCGAGACGCGACTCGGCCAATGGGATCCAGAGGGCCTCCGGATCGTTGCCAACTAGTGCCCGAGCAAGGCCAGGTCACCGTCGTTGGGCTGGGGCCGGCTGGCGCTGAGTACATCACTGCTGAAACGATCGACTTACTGGCGAGCGACCTTCCCGTCTGGTTGCGAACTCGTGTGCATCCCGCAGCCGAGTCCATCGACATGGCCGGAAGTTTCGACGAGCTCTACGCCTCGCTCGATTCCTTCGACGACGTCTATCGCACGATCGTCGACCGTCTTGTCGAGCTAGCGACCGAGCACGGCCACGTCGTGTATGCGGTGCCCGGCTCTCCCGCAGTTGCTGAACGGACCGTCGAGATCCTCCGCGACGATGCCCGAGTCGACGTCGACGTGCGCCCCGCGCTGGCCTTCACCGATCTGTGCTGGAACGCTCTTGGCATCGACCCCATGGCCCATGCGGTCACGATCGTCGACGCTCACCGGATCGGCATCGACACGGCAGGCAAGACCGGCCCGTTTCTCGTGACGCAGGTGCATTCGGTCGAGGTGTTGCACGATGTGATGCTCGCACTCGACGATGTCGCCCCCGAACAGGTCACGGTCTTGCAAGGACTCGGGGCGGCGAACGAGCTGGTCGAGGTCGTCGAGTGGAGCGCATTGGCGAGCGCTGTCGAACCCGACCACCTCACTTCGCTGTGGATTGGTGAACTGGCCGAACCGGTCGCTGCGTCGTTTGTTCGCTTCGACGAGCTGGTCCGGCGGCTACGCAGCGAATGCCCATGGGACGCCGAGCAGACACACGAATCGCTCCGACGTTTCCTTCTCGAAGAGACCTACGAGGTGCTCGAGGCCATCGACGCGGTGACGGCTGGTGCCGACGATGCCTACGTCGACCTCGAAGAAGAGCTGGGCGACGTGTTGTTCCAGGTCTTCTTTCATTCCCGACTCGCCGCTGAAGAGGGTCACTTCACGGTCGCCGACGTGGCTCGCACTGTTCACGACAAGCTGCTTGAACGGCACCCGCATGTGTTCGGCGACGCCGACGCGGGGGAGTCGATCGCGAACTGGGAAGCAGCAAAGCAGGCCGAGAAGCAGCGCGAGAGTCTGATGGATGGAATCCCGGCGACCCTTCCCGCACTGCTTCATGCGCTCAAGGTTCAAAAGCGTGCTGCGTCGGCGGGTTTTAGCGGCGCTGATCTCGACTGGGCGCTCGCCGATGTTGCCGAAGAGCTCGCAGAAGTCACCGATGATCCAAGCGAGCATGAAGTCGGCGACCTTCTGTACGCGGCTGTTCAGGTCGCCCGGATGCTCGATATCGACCCCGAGATGGCCTTGCGCAGCGCGTCGAGCCGCTTCGCACAACGGTTCCGGATCGTGGAATCGCAGGCCGAAACGGACGGTGTGATCCTCGCCGAACAATCACATCAGCAACTTCAGCAACGGTGGTCACATGCCAAATCACAACTGGCCGACTTCTCGAACAGCGATAGCTCCTCAGCGTTGTATCGGTAAACAACACGTCGACATCGGCAAATTACACACCATTTCCGAGTAGTTTCGAGCGAGTCCACCGACCCCCCATGGAGCCCAAAATGTCGGCCATCGAATCCGTTGCTGGAATGGAAGTGATCGATTCACGCGGCAACCCCACCGTCGAAGTCGTTGTCACGACCCAATCGGGAGCCCGCGGCCACGCGCTCGTCCCCAGTGGGGCGTCAACCGGCCAGTTCGAAGCTGTCGAGCTACGAGACGGCGGCGACCGCTACATGGGCAAGGGTGTCCTGACCGCAGTCGGCTTTGTGAACAGTGACCTCGCCGAGGCGGTCATTGGCATGGATGTCACCGACCAGCGCGGCATCGACTCGGTAATGAACGAAGTCGACGGCACAGAAAACAAGGGTCGCTGTGGAGCAAACGCGATCCTCGGCATCTCGTTGGCGGCCGCGCGAGCCGCAGCCGACGACGTTGGTTTGCCCCTGTACCGATACATCGGTGGCCCACAGGCGCACACCTTGCCAGTGCCGATGATGAACGTGCTCAACGGTGGCGAGCACGCCGACAACAACATCGACATCCAAGAGTTCATGCTCATGCCCGTCGGCGCGAGTTCGTTCTCCGAAGGCCTTCGTTGGGGCATCGAGACGTACCACACGCTCAAAGGCGTCCTTCACGACCGTGGCCTGTCCACGGCGATTGGTGACGAAGGCGGCTTTGCTCCGAACCTCGGATCCAACGAAGAAGCACTTCAGCTACTCGTCGAAGCCATCGAGAAGGTCGGCCTGAAGCCTGGCGAGCAAATGGCGCTCGCCATGGATGCTGCTGCCTCGGAGTTCTTCAAAGACGGCAAGTACGAACTGGCAGGCGATGGTCGCAGCCTGACCCCGACCGAGATGGCCACGTACCTCACCGAACTCGCCGACAAATACCCAATCGTGTCGATCGAGGATGGCCTCGACGAACAGGACTGGGACGGATGGGCAACTCACACCGAACAGATCGGTGATCGGGTCCAACTCGTGGGCGACGACCTCTTTGTCACCAACACGACCCGCCTCCAGCGCGGCATCGACGACAACATCGCGAACTCGATCCTGATCAAGGTCAACCAGATCGGCTCGCTCACCGAAACCCTCGACGCGATCGCACTCGCAACGAAGAACTCCTACACGTCGGTTATCTCGCACCGTTCCGGTGAAACCGAGGACTCGACGATCGCCGACCTCGCGGTTGCCGTGAACAGCGGTCAGATCAAAACCGGCGCTCCCGCTCGCTCGGATCGTGTCGCCAAGTACAACCAGCTGCTCCGTATCGAGGCCGAGCTGGGCGATTCCGCCGTCTACCCAGGTCGCTCGACCTTGGCAGGGCAGTGACCAACCAGCAACGCCGAACCGCACGCGGTGCCACACGGCCCGCGCCGGGGCCGAGGCGTCGCTCTGCGAACTCTCATGAACGTGTGTCCGGGCGGGCACGCGCAAGTCAGCGACGGGGGGCGGCCTCGTCGAAAGATCGCGTGCGCGTCAACCCACAGCGCCCGCAACGCAAGGCCCAGGTCCAAAACGACCGACCGTCGATTCTCAAGACCCTCACGAAGTTCACGGCGCGCGCGGTCATCGCCATTTTGTTGGTGGCCGTCTTTGTGTTCGGGGTCTTCCCGACCGGAAGCTATGTCGAACAACGAAACGAACTCGGCGACGCCGAACAAGAGCTCTCCGAGCTTCGCTCCGAAAACGCGGAACTTGAAGCTCGTGTGACACGACTCGGGACCGACGCCGAGGTCGAACGCGAGGCGCGTGAAGAGTTCAACATGGTGCGTCCCGAAGAGGAGAGCTACCTCATTTTGCCGCCTGGAGGTTGAGGCCTGACGCCCAGTAGGGTGGCCTCGTGGCACGGCGATTACCTCGGCGGGTAGCGACAATCGGAACCATTGCGGTGATTGGTGCCGCGCTTGTGCAGGTGCCTGCCGCTGCCCAGACAGAGAGCTGCGGCGGTCAACCCGCAACGATCGTCGGCACGACAGGCAACGATCGACTCGTCGGCACCCCGAATGCCGACGTCATTGTTGGCTTCGGAGGAGCAGACGTCATCATTGGACGCGGCGGCAACGACATCATCTGCGGCGGCTTTGGACGCGACTCGATCACGGGCGGTGCTGGTGATGACCTCATCGTCGGCGGGCCCGGCCCCGACACTCTGACCGGTGGCCCTGGTGACGACATGATCCTTGGTGGCCTAGCCCGCGACACGCTGATCGGTAGCGACGGAAATGACACGATCGTCGGTGGTCCAAGCGGAGATTCGCTGATGGGTGGAGCCGGTTCCGACACGCTTTTGGGAGGCCTCGGACCGGATCGAGTTGTTGGTGGGGTAGGTGTCGACGAGATTGCCGGTGGCGGTGGCCGCGATGTTTGCGATGCGAGCGATTCGTACTCGACATGCGAAGCGCCAACGTCAGCAACGGCCCGGCTGTTCGGCAATACGGTGAGCGTCGATCGGGTCATCCATATCAGCATCGATGGGCTTCGAACTGATCACGTTACCGATGCTCTGGCGCCAACCTTGACCGACCTGATGGACCAAGGGGCGTCGACGTTGAACGCTCGAACCGACCCCGACAGCACCAAGACCTTGCCGAACCACACGGCGCAATTCACGGGCCGCCCCGTCACGGGCGACCGGGGTCACGGCGTGGTGCTCAACGAGGATCTTGGCGGAACCGTCCATGACACGGCTGGCGTCTATGTCGCCTCGGTCTTTGACGTCGCCAACGATCATGGCGTGAGAACTGCGGTCTATGCAGGCAAGGAGAAGTTCGAGCTGCATAACCGAACCTGGAATGGGCAGTTCGGGCGCGCCGACACGATCGGGGAGAACAACGGGCGCGACAAGATCGACATCTTCAAACGCAACGACCCGGTGTCGGCTGTCGCCGAGATGCTGGACGACTTGGAGACAACGGCCCTCGGCCGCGACGACGCCTACATATTCGTGCACATTCGCCTGCCCGACTCGGCTGGCCATGCGAGCGGCTGGGCGTCGCCCGACTATCGCCGCTCCATCACCGAGTCCGACGACCTCGTTGGTCAGATCGTGGATCGAATCGACTCGAACCCCGCGTGGGCAACGAGCACGGGAATCATCGTGACCTCCGATCACGGAGGACCCACCGGCGAGACGCTGCACGCCGACTTCACCAACCGCGACACCTACCGGATTCCTTTCATCGTCAGTGCGCCAGGAGTAGCAGCTGGCTCGGATCTGTACTCGCTCAATCGCTTCGGACGCGCAGAACCAGGCGCTGGTCAGCTGCCCCTCACTGGACAGCAGCCAATTCGCGGCCACGAAGCTGGCAACCTCGCACTCGATCTCCTCGGGCTTCCCGCTATCGACGGATCGGTCTTCGACGCCGCGCACGATCTGCGCTTGAACTAAGGCCTGGGGCCGCGGCTCGCCTATCGTTTGGGTAATGGGTCGAAACGAGTTGTCGTCGGTCGACGTGGTGCTCGAGCGCCTCGGAGAGCAGAACTATTTTGCCGACCGTGGTCTCGCGACATCGATCTTTCTGAGCGCCAAACTCGAACGGCCTTTGCTCCTCGAAGGTGACGCTGGCGTTGGCAAGACCGAGGTCGCAAAGGTGGTCTCTGCGATTACGGGGGGCGAGCTCATTCGTCTCCAATGTTACGAGGGCATCGACGTCTCCCAGGCGCTCTATGAGTGGAACTACACCCGCCAGCTACTCCACCTGCGAACCGCTGAAGCAACCGGGGCCGCGGCGTCTGTCGAATCCGACGATCTCGAAGACGAGCTCTTCACCGAACGCTTCTTGATCCGCCGCCCGTTGCTTCAGGCAATCGATCACCGATCGACAAACCCGCCGGTGCTGCTGATCGATGAGGTCGACCGCGCCGACGACGAGTTTGAAGCGTTCCTACTCGAAGCGCTGTCGGACTACTCGGTAACAGTGCCCGAGCTCGGCGTCTTTCGTGCCGAAGAACCGCCGATCGTCATCATCACGTCGAACCGGACACGAGACGTGCACGACGCGCTCAAGCGCCGAGCGCTCTACCACTGGGTCGAACATCCAGATTTCGAGCGTGAGGTGGCGATTATCGAGCGCAAGGCCCCGAACGTTCCGGCACCGCTCGCGCGTCAGGTGGCGTCGGCGACCGGTCAGTTCCGCGACATGGGCATGTACAAGCCACCAGGCATTGCCGAGACGCTCGACTGGGCAAATGCGCTTCACCTTCTCGCCGAGACCACCCTCACCGAAGCGTCGGTCGATGCCACGCTCGGCACGTTGCTCAAGTACCGCGAGGATCAAGAGCGAGCGCGCAGGGCTGGCATCGAGAGCGTGATCGAGATCGCTCTCGGGGCATAGGACGTGTCCGAGGTTGACGCGCTCCCAGAGCTCGAACGGCTCTCGACGGGCTTTGTGCATTGCCTTCGTAGTGGTGGGCTGACCGTCCCGATCAGCATGTCGTTGCGCTTTACCCAAGCGCTGATGGCTGTGGGCATCGGCAACGGCGACGACGTGTATTGGGCTGGCCGCGCAACGCTCGTGAGCCGCCCCGAAGACATTGCGATGTACGACGCGATGTTCCTGGCTTACTTTCACCGAAACGGCACCGGCTTCAAGGTTCGCTTCGAAGACGAGGTCGAGTCGGCGTCGATCGGGACCGATGAAGGCGAGGGCGATGGTGACGGCGAGAGCGGCGATGACGATGTGCTGGCACTGCGCTACAGCGCGGCCGAGACCTTGGGCGAGAAGGATTTTGCCGAGTTCACCAAGTCCGAAATGTACGAAGCTCAAAAGGTCATGAACAAGATGCGCCTTCGGCCGTCGGTACGCGACTCACGTCGCCGGGTTCCCGCTCTTGGCGGTGACCGCAACGACCTGCGTCGAACGGTGCGGGCAGCTATGCGCACCGGCGGAGAGCCGCTTCAGCTCAGCCGAACCACGACCGGTTCGCGAACTCGTCGCCTCGTGTTGTTGCTTGACGTCAGCGGCTCGATGGAGCCCTACGCTCGCGTGCTCATTCGCTTTGCCCACGCTGCAGTGGTGGGGCGTGGCAAGGTCGAGGTCTTTGGCCTCGGCACGCGGCTCACTCGGATGACCCGTCAACTCGGTTCTCACGATGTGGACGAAGCCGTAAGTAGCGCTGCTGAAGCCGTCGTCGACTGGTCGGGCGGCACTCGACTCGGGGACGCAATCGCTGCGTTCAATGACGAATGGGGCGTTCGGGGGATGGCCCGTGGAGCGATCGTCGTGATCTTGTCCGACGGTTGGGATCGAGGCGACCCCGACAAGATGGCTTCGGAGATGGAACGCCTGCAACGCGCTGCGTATCGGTTGATCTGGGTGAATCCGCTAAAGGCCAGCCCCGGATACGAGCCAATCGCTCGCGGGATGGCAGCGGCAATGCCCCATGTCGACACCTTTCTCGAAGGTCATTGCCTCGACTCGCTCACGACGCTCGCGGACTCAATCGGCGCCTAGGTCATGGGGTAGCCTCGGTTCTTATGAAGGAGATCCTCGGCGACCTCGATCGATGGCAAAGCCAGGACAAGGCCATTGCCATCGCGCGGGTCGTCGACCTTGATGGTTCAGGTCCGCGATTGCCTGGCGCGGCGATGGCGGTCAACGAGGACGGCGAAGTGGCCGGCTCAGTTTCGGGAGGCTGCGTCGAAGGAGCGGTTGTTACCGAAGCTCTCGAGGTCATCGAGACAGGCGACCGTCGAACGGTCACGTTTGGATACTCCGACGATGAGGCATTCGCGGTTGGTTTGACCTGTGGCGGGACGATCCATCTGTTCATCGAACCGCTGGATTGGTAGCGGTGGGCGACCTCTTCCCGCAGCTTCGTGATGCCATCAAGGCCGAGGAACCGGTTGCGCTCGCGACGGTCATCGAAGGTCCGCACCTTGGGGCGAAGCTGCTCGTGACCCCAGAGGCGGTCGAGGGCTCGCTCGGCGACGAAGATCTCGACCGGGTTGTTGGGCGCGACGTCCTGGGTGAGCTAGCCGCGGGACGGACCGGCATTCGTCGCTACGGCGTGCAAGGCCAGGCCCGTGAGACCGACGTGTCGGTGTTTATCGAGAGCTTCGCTCCGCCACCGCAGATGCTGATCTTCGGCGCTGTCGATTTCACCGCTGCGCTTGCGACCGTCGCCAAGTTTTTGGGATATCGCGTCACGGTCTGCGACGCCCGTCCCATGTTTGCTACGAAGAACCGTTTCCCGTCAGCCGATGATGTCGTGGTCGACTGGCCGAACCGTCTACTCGATGAAGTCGGTTCGACCCTCGGTGAGCGAGATGCCGTTGCCGTGCTCACGCACGACGCCAAGTTCGATATCCCTGCCATCACCTCGGCGCTGCAAACCAATGTGGGCTACATCGGGGTCATGGGCTCTCGCCGTACGCACGACGACCGCACGAAGCGGCTGGTCGACGCGGGGTTGACCGACGACGAACTAGCCCGTTTGCGATCGCCGATCGGTATCGACCTCGGCGGCCGCACGCCCGAGGAGACAGCAATCTCGATCGTTGCCGAGATCATCGCTCTTCGAACTGGCCGTGAAGTACCGGCGCTGATGCACACCGAGGGTTCAATTCACCGATAACGGGCGATTGGGCGATTGCGGCGAGAGTTTCCGCAGAGTCCACCGAGCGGAGCGA
>CAZMYN010000026.1:17629-20825 GCA_964570495.1 uncultured Acidimicrobiales bacterium
TGGGCGATTGCGGCGAGACTCAGGGCTTGACCGAGAAGGTGGCTGTCCAGTGGTCGTCGGTCTGGTCGTTGATGAACAACTTCCAGGTGAAGCGTTTACCGCGGGGGAGCGGAATCGCCCCGAAGTTGATTCCGAGTGGAACCCAAAGCTCGCTGCCTGGGGCAACACCTGCGGGTCGTCCGGCTTCGAACTGGCCGTTGAGGCTCACCGGCTTCTCTCGGATGAGCACGGAATGTCCGTCTTCGTCGACCAGGTCGAGTCGCCATACGTGTTTCACATTGGATTGGTCCCATGGGACGCCGATGCGCACCGCCACAGAAATGTGTTGAGGTCGAGGCCCGATTACTCCGAGCCCGCCCCCGAGTATGAAGAGCTTGCCGCCGGTTACCTGAACGGCATCGCACATCAAGATGAGCGCCCGAAAGTCGGGCGTACTGAATGTCAGGTCGGGCTGTTCCACGGCGATGATCCTAGCGTCAGCGCCCATTTCCCCCCGGCTACTCGAAATTTGAAGCCTGATGGGCCTCTCCGGCCCACAATCCTTCAAATTTCGGTTGGTGGTCCCCGGTAGGATGCGCGGATGTCACGAGTGGGTGCCGTCATCCTTGCTGCGGGGTCCGGGTCTCGCTTTTTGGGAGAAACCCACAAGCTGCGCGCCGACGTGCTCGGAGTCCCGGTCTTACGACACGCCGTCGACGCTGCGATCGCTGCGAACTACGACGAAGTGTTCGTGGTCGTTGGCGACGATGATTTCGCCGACGTCTTGCCCGAGGGCGTCACGGTGGTGGCCTCGCCGAACTGGGAAGACGGCCAAGCGCACTCGGTGCAGGCAGCAATCTCCGCTGCCCGCGAAGCCGCTCTCGACGCCATCGTGATCGCGCCCGGAGACCAACCGCTGGTCGGGTCGACAACATGGCAGGCGCTGCGGACCGCCGACGCAACGCCATGGGCCGTTGCTACCTATGCGGGCAAGCAGCGACCGCCCACACGCCTCGCATCATCGATCTGGGATGACGTTCCGACCAACGGTGACATTGGCGCCCGGGCAGCACTGAAGCCCGCCCCCGCGCTCATTACCGAAGTCCCGAGTGCCGGTCATCCGGCCGACGTCGACACGCTCGAGGCGCTCGAAGAGGTACGCCAGCTCGCAGCGGACCGGGGTGCGGTGACCGAGCTTCTCGGGCGAGAACCAATGGGCGCCTTCGAGGTGGCTGTACGCAACGATGCCGGCGAAGCGGTCGTGTTGAAGAACTATCCAATCCAAGCGAACGGTCGACCCATGCCGACGCTCTATTGGTTATGCGGCGAACGCGAGTCGATGCTCGTTGGCCGCCTTGAATCGGCTAAGGGTGTGCGGCGAGCCGAGGCCGACATTGGCCTCGAAGCCATCAACGCCGCCCACGGGCGCTACGAAGCTGAGCGAGACGAGATCATCAACGCCGCGTCGACCCCGCCAACGCACCGCCCAAGTGGAGGTGTTGGAGGCACTCGCAACGGTGTGAAGTGTCTGCACGCGCACTACGGCTATTGGCTCGCGGGCGGCGACGATCCGGTCGGACAGTGGGTTGCCGATCACCTTCACGAGGTCGATACGCCGCATTGGCCATCGGTGGTCTAGCGCCCGATCTACACTGATCCCGATATGACGACGTCGCCGATTTACGCCGGTATCGATTGCGGAACGAACTCGACCCGCCTCATCATCGGCGATGGGTCAGAGACGTTCGAACGAGAAATGATCATCACCGGCCTCGGCCGTGGTGTCGACGGGACGGGCCGCCTGTCCGACGACGGCATCGAGCGTGTTCGCAAAGCGCTTGAAAAGTACAAGGCGATCATGGATCGCTACGAGCTCGCCGGCGTCCGGATGACGGCCACTTCGGCGGCCCGCGACGCAGCGAATCGAGACGAGTTCTTCGACGTGTCTGAAAAGGCGGTCGGGGTTCGCCCCGAGCTCATATCCGGCGACGAGGAAGCGCAACTGTCCTTCGAGGGCGCGACCGCCGAACTCGACCCCGCCAACGGGCCATACCTGGTCTTTGACATTGGCGGTGGTTCGACCGAGTTTGCGGTTGGCAGCTCGCGGATGGAGGGTGGCATCTCTACCGACATGGGCAGCGTTCGGTTTACCGAGAAGTACATCGAGAGCGACCCGCCCCGCCCCGAGGAGCTCGTTGCTTGCCTGTCGGTCGCCGAAGCGCACCTCGACGATGTCGCCCGCGAAGTTCCCGGGGCGCACGCAGCTCGACAGCTCGTAGGTCTCGCCGGAACGGTGTCGACAGCTGCCGCAGTCGAAATCGGTCTCGCCGAATATGACCGGGACAAGCTGCACCACTTCCGCCTCGAACGAGCAGCGATCGAGGACGTCTACCGCACGCTCGTGACCGAGGCCCGAGAGGACCGCAAGTTCAACCCGGGGCTCGAACCAGGACGGGTGGACACGATTGTCGGCGGCATGTGCATCCTCACTCGGATCGTCCGCTACTTCGACGCCGACGATGTGCTCGTGAGCGAATCGGACATTCTCGACGGGCTGATCTTCTCGCAAGTGAAGGCCAACCAATGAGGGGCAATTCGCAATCCCAGCCGGGGTCGGTTCCACTCGTTGGACGCCGGTTGACGATGCGGCCGTTGGTGGCCGACGACTATCCGCAATGGCGCGAGGTTCGCAGCATCAACGAGGACTGGCTCACCAAGTGGGAGCCCCAGCGCATCCCCGGCCAGCCCGATGTGGTGCAGAGTCGCCAGGCCTTCTCGTCGCGCTGCGCGGCGCGCCAGCGTGAACGTCAGCTGGGCACGGGGTACGGCTTTGGGATCTTCGTCGAGAATCAGCTCGCCGGCGAGATGAACGTTTCCGCGCTGCAGCGTGGCCCGTTCCAGAACGCCTACGTCGGCTATTGGATCGACGAGCGGCTCGCAGGCCAGGAGTACACACCCGAAGCACTCGTGGTTGCGATGCGTTTTGCGTTTGAGGACCTGCGACTACACCGACTGCAGATCTCGATCATCCCGCGCAACAAGCCGTCGCGGCGTGTGGTCGAGAAGCTTGGCATCCGTCTTGAAGGCATGGCCGAGCGCTACCTAGAGATCAACGGAAACTGGGAAGACCACCTCCGCTACGCCATCACCATCGAAGAGTGGATCGACCGCAAAAACGACTTCGGCCGCTGGCTCTGATCCCTGCGGCAGCGGCTCC
>CAZMYN010000026.1:20925-22562 GCA_964570495.1 uncultured Acidimicrobiales bacterium
GCGCCTCCGGCGTTCGGCCTGCGTGGCCCGAACGCCCCCCGGAGGGGAGTTATGGCCGTGCAGCTCGTAGGTGGCAAAATCGCGACGGAGGAGCGGCCACCGAAGAGATCACGGCCAGATGCCGCGTTGCTCGAAGACGGTGCCGATGCGGTTGAGGGCTACGGCGTAGGCGGCTTCACGGCGCGAGCAGGCAAGGCGCTTGCGTTCGGCTTCGACGCCGTCGGCTGCTTCCCACAGGTAGCGGCGCAGCTCGTCGTCGACCTGGGGGAGTCGCCAACGGGTGCTCATCTTGTTCTGTAGCCATTCGAAGTAGCTGACGATCACGCCACCAGCGTTGGCCAGCACATCGGGCAGAATTTCCACGCCTCGATCGATGAGAATTTGTTCGCCCTCGACGCTCGTTGGGCCGTTCGCTCCTTCGAGCACGACCGAGGCGCGAACGTTCGGTGCGCGCTCTGCGGTGATCTGGTTCTCGATTGCGGCGGGCACCAAGATGTCGACGTCGGCAGCGAAGAAGTCTTCGGTGTCGATCTCGTCAGCGTCGGCGAAACCACCAACGCCCCCAGCTTCGTTGGTGTGGTGCCACAGCGCCTCGGGGTCGATTCCGTGGCCGTTCATGACAGCGCCGGTGTGATCAGCGACATGGGTGACGGAAACTCCCATCCGTCCAAGCGCACGTGCGGCGTGTTCGCCAACGTTGCCGAAGCCCTGGATTGCAGCGGTGGTGCCGCGAAGGTCTCGGTTGATCTGTTCGAAGTGGTGGGCCAGGACGAACGCTGCGCCTTGGCCGGTGGCCTTGTCGCGCCCGACGGATCCGCCGGTCTCAATGGTCTTTCCTGTGACGACGCGGCGGGTGTTCTGGCGATCGCCGCTGCCGCCAAACGAGTGGAGATAGGTGTCCATCATCCACACCATGTCTTGAGCAGTGGAGCCGACATCGGGTGCGGGGATGTCGTGTTCGGGGCCGATGTTCGAACCGAGCGCATGGGTGAAGCGTCGGACAATGCGTTCGATTTCGGCGCTGCTGTGCTCGCGAGGATTGAAGCCAATGCCGCCCTTGGCGCCGCCGAAGGGGACGTTCGCGAGTGAGGTCTTCCACGTCATCCACATCGCGAGGGCTTTGACTTCACCAAGCTCGACCTCAGGTGAGAAGCGAAGGCCGCCTTTGAACGGGCCGAGGATGTCGTTGTGTTGGACGCGGTAGCCGCGGAAGATTTGCAGCTCGCCATCGTCCATTTCCACCGGAAAGCTGACGATGATCTCATTCTTGGAGCACCGAAGGATCGCCCGAACGCGGTCGCTCAGCCCGATGAGTTCGGCCGCGGCGTCGAACTGTTCGACAGCGGTCTCAAAGAGCTTCTCGCCCTCGCCGCCATCAGAAGATCGTCTCGTTGCCATGGGTTTCACCTCCGACGATCGCCATTGATCGTCTCGATGTTGTGAAGGCCGGCTTGTGGCCTCCCCGCCTGTATTGAGATTTTGCCTAGCTATTCCTCATCGGCAATAGCTGCCAAGGCTTCAAGTGCCGATTCTGCGTGCTCGGGGCGACAGATAAGAAGGTCGGGAAGGTATGGGTCTTCATGGTTGTAGGTCAATTCGCTGCCATCGATGCGGCTGCAGTGAAGGCCAGCGGCAAG
>CAZMYN010000027.1:0-14770 GCA_964570495.1 uncultured Acidimicrobiales bacterium
TCATTCACATCGATCAGTCCGAGTGCATCATGTGCGAAGGCTGCGTCGACATTTGTCCGTGGAAGTGCATCCACATGGTGTCGCCGTCAGCAATCAACGAAGCAATCGGTACCGAACAACCCGGACTCGACCCCTCCGACAACGTCATCTTCACTATCGACGACGATGTCTGCACCCGCTGCGCGCTGTGCGTTGATCGCTGCCCAACCGGCGTGATCATCCTCGGCAAGATCAGCGACCCCGATCCCAACGGTGACTATCACCAGCGAACGAATACCCACGGGTACGGCTACGGCATGCGCCTCGGCTGAACCCAAGTAATTGCAATAAGACCTTCCCTATACGACACGCTCAAGCATCAGGAGCAACCACGTGGCGAAAAACAAGCTGCCGGTTTCACAACAACTACAAAAGAAGACGAACGAGCTGATCGATTCGACTCAGGGCTCACAGGCCTGGAGTTCGATCTTTCGTCCCGGTTCGATTTTCCGCAAGGGATATAGCGACAGCCCGCGTAACCGCTCGTACGTGATCATGAACTCGGTGCTCTATCACTTGCACCCGGTGAAGGTGAAGCGTCACGCGGTGAAAGTCAGCTACACGCTGTGCCTCGGTGGCATCAGCTTCTTCACCTTCATCTTGTTGACCGTGACCGGCATCTTCTTGATGTTCTTCTACCGCCCGACCGCAGCTCAAGCATGGAACGACATCTTCCAGCTTCAGTCCGCGGTGACCTTTGGTCTGCTCATTCGCAACATGCACCGCTGGGCAGCTCACCTCATGGTGCTGTCGGTGTTCTTGCACATGGCCCGCGTCTTCTATCACGGTGCCTATAAGGCTCCGCGAGAATTCAACTGGGTTATTGGCGTGATGCTGTTGCAGTTCACGCTCTTGCTTTCGTTCACTGGCTACCTGCTGCCATGGGATCAGCTTGCACTTTGGGCCGTGACTGTTGGTACCAACATGATGGGCTTCACGCCGGTCTTTGGCGCACAAGTTCGCTTCGTGCTGCTCGGCGGCGTCGAGATTGGCACCACCACCTTGTTGAGGTGGTACGTGCTGCACGTCCTCTTCTTACCCTTTGTCACTGTCATATTTATGGCCATTCACTTCTGGAGAGTCCGCAAAGACGGCGGCATCTCCGGACCGCTGTAGAAAGGAATTGAGATGACCGAAATTCCTGAACACCTTCGAAAACGAGCAGCCGAAGCACGCGCGAAAGCCGCGGGCGCTGACGAAGAAGCTCCCGCCGCGGCCGAAGCGTCCACGGAAGCTGCAGCCGACGACGCACCAAAGTCAGAGGCAGAATCAAAGATTCCTGCGCACCTCCTCGAACGCTCCAAAGCGGCAAAGAAGAAGTCCGAGGGAGGCGCAGTCGAAGCTGCTGCTCCCGCGGCAGCTGCAGCCGGCGGTGGCGTAGCCACTGCGGTCGCCGCAGCTCCGGTCGCACCCGTGGCAACTGGTCCTGGCGGGAACACCCAACGCTTGTTGACCGTAGTGAAGTCCGGTTCGATCCAAGACGTAAAGGCCGTACCTCAAGACAAGGTTCACACCTGGCCACACCTCCTCGTTGTCGAGTTCGTGTGCTGTCTGTTCGTGTTGGCCTTCTTGTTGATCTTCTCGGTGTTCGTAAACGCACCGCTTTTGGAGCTCGCGAACTTCAACGAGACCCCAAATCCATCGAAGGCACCGTGGTACTTCCTCGGCCTTCAGGAGCTGTTGACCTTCTTCCATCCCATGGTTGCAGGGGTAACAATTCCGGGAATGGGCATGTTTTTGCTCATTCTGGCTCCTTACATCGATCGAAACCCTTCGATGAAGCCGGAAGATAGGAAGTTCGCTATCTCGTTACAGACAGTACATCTGATGTATTGGGCAGTCCTGGTGATGATCGGTTCGTTCTTCCGGGGCCCTGGTTTCAACTTTGTAATGCCGTGGACCGACGGCCTGTTCTTCGAGTTCTAGGGAAGGTATGACATGACAACTATTGTGATTCTCGCCATCATCGGCCTCGTGCTTCTCGCCGGCATCTTGTTGTTTGCCGCGACCCAGCGCCGGGATTCAAGCTCTGCGGTCAACGAACTATCCTCCGAGGCCCGCAAGCGCGACCGCGAACGCGTCAAGTCCGCTGTTGGAGTGGCCGCCGCCGAGGGTGGCGTCGTCACGGGCAAGGAACTCGAGAAGGCAACCGCGATCGAGCATCGCCAAGCTGGCCTGCCGGTTGCGCCTTCCGACGAGATTGCCCCGTGGGTCGCACCCGATCCCGAGGTCATCGGCGTTGCACGCCGTCAGTTCCTTAACCGTTCGATCATCGGCCTGATGATCCTCAACATTTCTGGATTCGGCGCAGCGGTTGTTGCGCAGCTCTGGCCGGGCGCCTCTGAAGGCTTTGGCACGGAGATCACCGTCGGCCCAATCAACGACGTCATCGGTGAGATTCGCGCAAACGCTGGTTTCCTGTATCGCCCAGAAGGCCGCATGTGGATTACCGAGTTCCCCGCTGGTGCGCTCGAGAAGGCTGCACCGGTCTATGCATCAACTCCGGCGTGGCCCGGAATTGAAGCGGGCGTCAAGGCAATCTTCCAGAAATGCCCACATCTTGGTTGTCGCGTGCCCGAGTGCGGAAGCTCGCAGTTCTTCGAGTGCCCGTGCCACGGATCCTTCTACAACCAGGTCGGTGAGAAGCGCGGCGGACCTGCTCCTCGCGGTATGGATTTCTTTGCGATGAGCGTCGATGGCGGCGTCCTCAAAGTCAACACGGGCAACATCATCGGCGGCCCGAATATTGGCGTAAACACCACCGGCCAGGAGCGGGAAGGCCCCAGCTGTCTTGGTGCCTCCTCTCACGAGTAGTTTCTTGCAAAATCACCTGCCGTAAAACGCGATGATTGCGAAGTTTTTCCCCTAGATTCAGAGACAGTGATGTTCCTAGCCCAGTCCGCCGTGCGTAACGTCGGCGTAGTCATTTTCGCGATTGTCATCATTGGCTTCGTCGTCTATCTCATCTTCAACCTCCTCGACTCCAAAGGAGAGGGCGGTGCAGAGATAGAACTCGCGGCCAATCGCAAGCCGTATTTCGACGATGACATCCTCGAGACCCGCAAGCTCGACCAGAGCCTGATGTCAGGTTTGGCGTTGCTCGCGTTGATCGGAATCGCCCTTCCGGTCTATTGGCTGGGCGAGCCCGGCCGTCAAGAAGGCCTCGTGTCAAACACCCTCGAACTCTGGACCGAAGATGGCTCTGAGTCTTTCGAAGAAGCATGTTCGTCGTGTCACGGTGGCGGTGCCGCCGGCGGTATTGCTGCCTTTGCGCTGACCGATCCTGGTGATACCAGCTTTATTGCCTCGGTCGACTGGGTTGCGCCGTCGCTCACCTCGGTACTCACTCGCTTCAGCGAAGAAGAAGTGATCCACACCCTGAACTTTGGACGCAACGGGGTCATGCCTGCATGGGGCGAGGCTGGCGGCGGTCCGCTCACGACCCAACAGATCGAAATCCTCGTCGTCTACCTGCGCTCTGTTCAAAAAGATGCTGACGCGGTGGAAGCTGCCGTGTTCGACGGGCTTGTCGAAGGTGGACGCCTCGAACTCGTCAGCCGTGATCCCGAACTGTCCGCGGCTCTACTCGACGCCGAGCAGAACCTCGCCCGGGCAATCCAATCCGGACAGAATTCCAACATCGCACCCGCTCAGGCAGCGCTTGCGACAGTGCAGCGAACGCTGGGCCAAGAATTCCCCACCGATGAGGTCGCCGACTGGATCGAAGAGATCTCCGATCCTGATCACGAGGAATATCTCACCTACGGCAAACTCCTCTTCACCAACCGCGCCGACGCGGGTGCCTATGGTTGCGCACGCTGCCATACCTCAGGCTGGTCATTTAGAGGCGCATCGGACATCGATCTTGGTGGAGAGCCGCTGTCGGTCAACGAAGATGGCGACGCTGGCTACATCCAGGGCGGCGGTTGGTTCGGGCCAAACATCACCAATGGCTCAACGCATCGTCAGTTCCCTGACGAGGGCATCATGAACCGCTTTGTTTCCGAAGGCTCCGAGACCGGCATCAGGTACGGCCAAGCCGGTCAGGGCAGCGGTCAGATGCCAGGCTTTGGCGTGCGCATCGACGAAGACTTGGTTGCTGACGCCCAGGCCGAAGACGTTCAAGAATTTGTCGAGCTCGATGCTACCGGCGAACCAATCGTGACGTGGCCTGCCTCGCTCGACGAAGCGCAGATCGCCGCAATCGTGGCCTATGAGAGGAGCCTCTAATGCTCTCACTGCTGGCCCAAATCGGTTTCGACCCCCAGATCCGCGGAATCCTTGTTGTCGCCACCGGCGCCATTGTCTTGTTCGGATCGATCTGGCTGATCCTTGCGACCAACCAAGGCATTCGACTCGCATCGCTTGTCGCCCTCGCTGGGTTCTTTGGCTGGATGGTCATCATGGGCGGTTTCTGGTGGATCCGCGGGATTGGCTTTGTTGGCGACACCGTTAGTTGGCAAGTCCTCGATTTCAACCGCGCCGATATCAGCCAGTCCTCGGTCGAACGAGCCAGAGATCTTCCCCAGCCCGACGAACTCCAAGGCCTTGGTATTCAGGTCGCGCTCGCCGGTCTCGACTCCGACATGGAGGGCGTTGCCGAGGCAATGGAAGAGTTCACCGCCGAGCTCGACATGAGCGATCCGGCTTTCGCGCAGATGACCGCCGATGAGATCAACGCCGAGAACCTCCGCAACGCCCAACGAAACTCCTCGACCACACTGTCGCAGGTGGTGTCGGTCGCTCCGGACTTCGTCGAACAAGCCGAGGCCAGCGGCCTGATTCCGAGCTTGGGTGGCTGGGAGATCATGAACACCGGTGAAGCTGGTGAGGCGCAGACGACCGCGGGCGCAGCGATCCTCGAACAAGACGGCTTCGAGTTCAGTTCGCAATCAGAGTTCCGCTTCCTCGACGCGTTCCGTGTCGGCGGCAAACCGCGACGCGACCGCAACCTCGACCCGTTGTGCACCTTCTGTGGCGACAACCTGAGACGCGGCTGGCACTGGATATCGAACTCGGCTCGAATCTTTAACCCTCCCGAATACTCCGTGGTGCAGCTCCAGGCGGTCGATGCAGAAGCATTGATCGTTGCCGAAGGCCAGACGCCACCGTTCCCTCGGGTTGACGAAGACGCACCGATCATTTCGGTCGTTATGGTTCGCGACCTCGGAAACCTACGGTTCCCGCCTGCCATGGTGACGCTTGGTTCGCTCCTGATCTTTACCGCGCTGTGCTACTTGCTCCATGAACGAGACAAAGCAACCATGGCGCGCCTCGCGGCGTTCGAGGCCGAGGAGTAGTCGTGCAGTACCTGCCTCTCGTTGGCCTCGCAGGGCTCGGTGTTCTTTTCGGAGTCATCAGCTTTATGACGTCTCGAATGCTTGCCCCGAACCGCCCGAACGACAAGAAGAACTCGGCCTACGAATGTGGCATCGAGCCGGCCAAGGAAACACCGGAACGCTTTCCTGTTCGGTTCTTTCTCATCGCCATGATCTTCATCGTCTTCGACATCGAGCTCATTTTCTTCTACCCCTTTGCTGTTGCGAACCAGACGCTCGGTGCGTTCGGGTACTTCGCGATTCTGATCTTCACCGCTGCGGTCTTTGAGTCCTTTGTGTACCTGGTAGGTAACGGGGCGCTCGAATGGGGCCCGGTTCATCAGGCTCGCCGTCTCAAGACCGCCGTTTCGAGCGAACGCACGACCCGTTCAACGATCCGTCGAGTCGGCGGCGAAGGCCGAGAAGATCTTCCGGCAACCGAAGAGGCGGCGTGAGGTGGGCCTTTTCAAAGATGACGACACTGGTCGGAGCGTGCTCGACGACGGCATAGCTGGCCTTGAGCACAACATGATCACCGGCCGTCTCGAAGACTTGGTCAACTGGTCTCGGGCTCGCAGCATGTGGCCCGCCACGTTTGGTTTGGCGTGCTGTGCAATCGAGATGATGGCAACGGGTGCAGGTCACTACGACATGGCTCGCTACGGGATGGAAGTCTTTCGAGCGTCACCTCGTCAAGCCGATCTGATGATCGTTGCTGGCCGTGTCTCCCAGAAGATGGCGCCGGTTCTACGCACGATCTACGACCAGATGGCTGAGCCCAAGTGGGTCATCTCGATGGGTGTGTGTGCCTCCAGCGGCGGCATGTTCAACAACTACGCGATTGTTCAAGGTGTCGACCAGGTCGTGCCGGTCGACGTGTACGCACCGGGCTGCCCGCCCGGTCCCGAGACCCTTCTCCACGCGATCTTTACCTTGCACGGCGCAATCGAGACAGGCGAACTTCTTCGTCGTCGTGATGAGACTGGTGGCGGAGCAGGAATCGAAGTGGCACAGCTCGACGGACAGGCAACGCCTGTCGTCTTGGGCCGGTCCTGATGGCCGACGAGACCGAGACCGAAGAAGAGACCGAGACCGAAAGGCCCGCAGAGACCGAAGAATCCGAGGTCGAAGGTAGCGACGACGAGGCCACCAGTGACGAGGAGTTGCTGTACGGAGTTCCCGTCGCCACGGCCTTTGGCCAGACGGTCTTGTTCACCACTGCCGATACCTACTTTGACCTCTTCGGTGAACTTCAAAGCGACGGGTTTACCCAGATCATCGATCTCTGCGGCGTCGACTATTCACAGCACGAACGCACCGACCTTCCCGCCAGCGTCATTCCTGAACGCTTCGAGATCGTCGTCATGTTGATCAGCCACGCTCGCCGCGAGCGTATTCGCGTTCGTTGCCAGGTCGCCGACGGCCAAGAACTGCCGTCGCTGTTCGACCTGTTCCCCGGCACCGAAGCCATGGAACGCGAAGCCTTCGACATGTTCGGCATTGGCTTTTCAGACCACCCCGACCTGAGCCGCATCCTCATGCCCGAGGATTGGAAAGGTCATCCACTGCGCAAGGACTTCACGAGCGGTCGAATCCCCGTGCAGTTCAAAGCTGCACCCGGACAGAGTTAGGAGAGACGAATGGCAACAGCTGAACACACTCCCCTGAATCCAACTGTGCGTCTCACCGACCGCGTGTGGGGCCGCGACAACGCGGTCCTTCGGATGAGCGAAGCCGAAGCGGCCGAACTCACGCTGACTCCTGAGGACGAGTTTGGTGATCACAAGATGATCATCAACATGGGCCCGTCGCATCCGTCGACTCACGGTGTGCTGCGTCTCATGCTCGAAATGGAGGGCGAGACAGTTCTGCGCTCCAAGCCCATCATTGGTTACCTGCACACCGGCATGGAAAAGACCGGCGAAGAGCTGACCTACCTGCAAGGTGGCACCAACGTCACTCGCATGGATTACGCCTCGCCATTGTTTTCTGAGCTGGCATTCTCTCTCGCCGTCGAGAACTTGTTGGGCCTGGAGATTCCCGAGCGGGCCACGTGGATCCGCATGATGATGACCGAGCTCAACCGGATGGCGTCGCACCTGTTGTTCATGGCGACCAACGGCATGGACCTTGGCGCTGTCTCGATGATGATCTACGGCTGGCGCGAACGTGAGCCCCTCCTTCGATTCTTCGAAAAGACGACCGGCCTACGGATGAACCACAACTACATCCGTCCCGGCGGTGTGGCTGCCGACATGCACGACGGATGGCAAGAGGACCTCAGCGCCTATCTCGACACCCTCGCTCCTCGGCTCGAGGAGTACCACGTGCTCATGAACGGCCAGCCAATTTGGCGAGACCGTCTCCAAGGCGTCGGCGTGATCACCGAAGCTGAATGCTTGGCCCTCGGTACGACCGGCCCCATTCTCCGTTCGACGGGGAGCAGCTGGGATTTGCGCCGCGACATGCCCTATCTCGCCTACGACGAGGTCGATTTCGCAGTTCCGGTCGGCGAGTACGGCGATTCGTTCGATCGTTACGCGATCCGCCTGGCCGAGATCGAAGAATCGATCCGTATTGTTCGCCAGTGCATCGAGAAGATGCCCGGCGGCGACTACCGAGCTCAGGACAAGAAGGTCACACCGCCGCCCCGCGCTCGAATCGACGAGTCGATGGAGGCCTTGATCCACCACTTCAAGATCTTCACCGAAGGCTTTAAGGTCCCGGCTGGGGAAACCTACATGGCGGTCGAAAGCCCCCGTGGCGAGCTGGGTGTCTATATTGCGAGCGATGGCAGTTCGAACCCGTATCGCATGCACGTTCGCGCCCCGAGCTTCGTAAACTTACAGACGTTGCCCCACCTGATGGAAAACGGCCTTCTCGCTGACGCGGTTGCCGTCATTTCCAGCGTTGATCCAATCATGGGGGAAGTGGACCGTTGAGCCGACTGAATGAAGCAAATGTTGAACTCGCGAGCGACATTATCCGCCGCTATCCGCGGCCAAAGTCCGCGTTGATCCCACTTTTGCACCTCGCACAAGAACAAGACGGCTGGGTTTCCGACGAAGCAATGGCTCATCTCGCCGAACTCGTCGGCGTGACCCCCGCTGAGGTCAAGGGCACCTGCACGTTCTATGAGATGTTCAAGCTGCACCCGGTGGGCACCTACATGATCAACGTGTGCACGAACATTGCTTGCCAGCTTCTCGGCGGCGAAGAGTTGCTGCATCACGCCGAAGAAACGTTGGGTATCCGAGCGGGCGGCACGACTAGTGACGGCATGTTCACCATCGAAGATGTCGAGTGCATTGCGGCCTGCACCGAAGCGCCGTGCATCCAGGTCAACTATCGGTTCGGGCTTCGCCTGACCCACGACGACTTCGACGAGATCGTCGCGTCGCTCCGAGACGGTAAAGCTCCAGCGCGGCTGCTCACGGCAAACCCTGGCGAACCAATCCCGAGCCACGGCACGTTGGGCCTCACCCGCCAGATCATGACCGAAGAGCAAACCTCGAATATCCTCCCGCCCACGAAGATTCACGAAGCACCCGTGTGGCTCTCAACTTCGAAACAGGAGAGCTGATGGCCACCGGAAACTACGTTCCTCACGCTCCCGGCTACGTCGATGCGCCCGGCGAAAAGATCGTGACCTCACGCTTCAAGTACGAAGACAGCTACACGATCGAACGGTACGAAGCGACCGGCGGCTACAAAGCCATCAAGGCCGCTCTTGGTATGTCGCCCGATGAATGCCACACGATCACCCGTGAGGCAACCCTTCTTGGTCGCGGAGGCGCAGGGTTCCCCGCCGGTGTGAAGTGGGGCTTTGTCCCGCCTGAGGTGTGGCCGCGCTATCTCGTCGTGAACGGCGACGAGTCCGAGCCCGGCACCTATAAGGATCGGCTCTTGATGGAGCTCGATCCTCATCAACTCATCGAGGGTTGTCTCATTGCGAGCTATGCGATTGGTCTGACGCAGTGCTTCCTCTATGTGCGCGGCGAGATGGCCGTTGCTCAGCAGCGCATCGCTGATGCACTGAATGAGGCGTACGCCAAGGGCTACATCGGCAAGAACATTCTCGGCACCGATTTCTCCCTCGACATTGTCTTGCACTGGGGTGCGGGCGCATACATCGTTGGCGAAGAGACCGCGCTCATCGAGAGCCTCGAAGGTAACCGTGGCATGCCACGACTCAAGCCCCCGTTCTTTCCTGCTGCTGTTGGCCTCTACGGGCAGCCAACGATCGTCAACAACGTCGAGACGCTGTCGAACTTGCCGTGGCTGTTCAACCATGGTTCCGAGGCGTACCTCAAGTTCGGAAGCGAAACGTCGCCGGGCACGCGCATGTTTGCGGTGTCTGGTCACGTCAAGCGGCCCGGCGTATACGAAGTCGAACAAGGTGTCACCACCTACGAAGATCTGATCTATAGCGACGACTACTGCCAAGGCATCCGCGATGGTCACGAGCTAAAGGCGTTCGTGCCCGGCGGCGGATCGGCGCCATGGTTGTTTCCCGAGCAGGTTTCCTTGCCGCTCGAAGCCCGTCCCGTTGGTGCCGCAGGCACGATGTTGGGTTCGGGCGCGGTCATCGTGATGGACGATTCGACCGACGCCGTAAAGGCAGCCCTTCGCATCGTGCGCTTCTTTGCCCGCGAGTCGTGCGGCAAATGTGCGCCGTGCCGTGAAGGCACGAGCTGGGAAGAGAAGATCCTCCAGCGCATCTATGACGGCCACGGCCGCCCCGGCGATATCGAACTTCTGCTCGATATCGGCGACAACATTTCGCCCGGACCGTATCCGGTCGCAGCCGACCCCTCCCAGGGCCTTGAAGCTGTGCCGTTCCCACCGCGCCAAACAACGATCTGCCCGCTTGGACCATCGTCGGTCGCGCCCATCACGTCTGCGCTACGACGCTTCCGCCACGAATTCGAAGCCAAGATCGCGGCGAACCCTGCAAACGCTGCCGAGGTAACCGCATGACGGCAACCGAACCAACGACCGAAACGGGCGTCACCGTAAACCTGAACGGTAAAGAGATCTCCGCTGAAAAGGGCGAGATGCTGATCGACGCTGCGGAGCGCAACGGCGTCTACATTCCCCGTTTCTGTCATCACCCACGCATGAAGCCGGTCGGCATGTGCCGGATGTGTCTGGTCGAGGTCGACACGGGCCGCGGCCCGGGACTTCAGCCCAGCTGCATGGTTCCGGTTTCCGACGGGATGACCGTCGAAACCGAAGGCGAAGTCACGAAGAAGGCCCAAGACGGCATTCTCGAATTTCTCCTTATCAACCATCCGCTCGATTGCCCGGTCTGCGACAAGGGCGGCGAGTGTCCGCTTCAGGATCAGACGATGGCCTACGGGCCTGGCGAGAGTCGCTTTGTCGAAGAGAAGCGGCACTTCGAAAAGCCGATCCCGATCAGCGACATTGTGTATCTCGATCGGGAACGCTGCATTCTCTGTGATCGGTGCACTCGCTTTGCGAAGGAAGTTGCTGGCGATCCGCTCATCCACTTCCAGGCTCGCGGCAACGAGACCGAGGTCAACACCTTTCCCGACGAGCCGTTCTCGTCGTACTTCTCGGGCAACACCGTGCAGATCTGCCCGGTCGGCGCCCTCACGGCTAAGCCCTACCGATTCAAGGCTCGCCCCTGGGACCTCAGCGAAATCGGCTCGACCGCAACCACCGATTCGGTTGGTTCGCGCATCACTGTTCAAAGCTCGCGCAACGAGGTGCTGCGGTATCTCGGTGTCGATAGCGACGCGGTCAACTGGGGATGGTTGAGCGACAAGGAACGCTTCAGCTTTGAGGCATGGAACTCCGACGCTCGACTCACCGGCCCGCTGCTGCGCGGCGATGACCTCGGGAACCCAAGCGACGACGGCGATCAGCTCGTTGCGGCATCGTGGCCTCTCGCACTCAAGAAGACTGCCGAGGCCCTCGAAGGTGTCGATCCGGCTCGGGTCGCGGTTCTGGGCGGTGCCCGGATGTCGAACGAGTCGCAGTACGCGTGGGCAAAGTTCGCAAAGTCGGTGCTTGGAACCGACAACGTAGATTCACGAATGGGCGATCGTCTGGCACCGGAGTTCGTACTTGGACTCCCACGCGCGACCATTGCCCAGACCTGCACTCCTGGTGGCACGATCCTCGTACTCGGCGTCGACCCGAAAGAGACCCACGGATCGTTGTTCTTGCGTTTGCGTCATGCTGCAGAGAACGACGGTGCAACGATCATCGAAGTTGGCCCTCGCTCGACCGGGCTCACCCCTTATGCCGCACACTCGCTTCGAGCCAAGCCCGAGGACGTGGCCGACGTTGTCTCCGCGTTGATCTCCGGTGTCACTCAAGACACCGCGGTCGCGCAAGCTTCGGCTGCGCTCAGCGGCACCATCTCGGTCGTCTACGGACCGGGTTCGATCTCCGACGACGCAGCGCTCATCGAGCGTTCGCTCGTACACATTGCCGCGGCGAAGCCCGACGCAATGTTCCTGCCGTGTCTTCATCGGGGAAACATCATGGGTGCCCTCGACATGGGACTAGCTCCGGGAATTCTGCCCGGCCGCGCTCCTCTCGGATCGACCCCAGCTGGGTGGGATCGTGCTCCTGAAGCCGAAGGCCTCGACACCGAAACGTGTCTGCGCCTCGCGGCAGCTGGTGGTATCGATGTCGTAATCCTGCTCGGTTGTGACCCCATGACCGACTTCCCCGACGCCGACCTTGCCGAGCAAGCCTTCAACAAGGTCGAGTACCTCATTGCTGTTGATTGCCTGTTGAACTTCACCTCGACCGGCGCTGACGTGGTCTTCCCGGCCGCAGCGAGCGCCACCGAAGTCGACGGCACGTTCACCAACATCGAAGGTCGAATCAGCGGGCTCTCAAAGAAGGTCACTCCACCGGGCACCGCCCGTCCCGACTGGATGATCGCCGCCGAAATCGCAGGCCAACTCGGAATCGACCTGGGCTTTATTGATCTCGATGAATTGTGGGCTGAACTCCGCGGGGTATCGCCAGTGCACGCGGCAACCTCGATGGCCGACATTGCCGACGCTGGCTCCGACGCCGTGCTGCTCACGGGCACTTCGCTGGCCGTGCCAACCGTGCTCGAAGATGAACTCGATGAGGAAGAGTCCGACACCACCATCGAAGATGGTCTGTCGCTCATCGTTACTCGCAAGATGTACGACGAAGGCACGATCCTCACGTTCTGCCCTTCGCTGCAACAACTCGCTGCGGGTGCTCATGCATCCATGCACTCAACCGAACTTTCCAGCCGCGGTCTTACCGCCGGCGATGAGGTCTTGCTTAGCAACGACTCGGGCTCAATTAGCGTGCCGGTCGTACTCGACGACGGCGTCTCCCCGGGTTGTGTAGCGGTCGAATTTAATCAACCGAACGCGTCCGTCAAGCAACTGCTCGACGTAGGCCGTAACGTCACTTCCGTGCGTGTGGGAGGTGCCGAGTGATTCTGGCGCAACAGGAATATTTGGACGAGTTTGTCTGGTGGGATCCGACGTGGCGGATCTGGGAGATGGACCCGATCTTCCTGATCATCAACTTCGTGGTGATCTTCATCTTGCTGCTCGTCTCCGTGCTTTTGATGGTGTGGTTCGAGCGCAAGGTTGTCTCGGACATGCAGAACCGAATCGGTCCGAACGTCGCTGGGCCGTGGGGCATCATGCAGACCCTCGCCGACGGCATCAAGTTGTTCTTCAAAGAAGACCTGACCCCCGATGGGGCCGACCGCCGCGTATTCAAACTGGCGCCGTACCTCTCGCTCATACCGGCGTTCTTGATGTTCTCGATGGTCCCTATCGGAGGAAACTTCACCGGTGGAAACGACGGCACTGTCGAGTTCTTCGGGCACCGAACCTTCCTTCAGCTGGTCGACCCGCCAATGGGAATCTTGTTGTTCTTGGCGATGTCTGGCCTTGGTATCTATGGCGTCATGCTCGCTGGTTGGTCGTCGGGTTCGAAGTACCCGCTGCTCGGCTCGGTACGTGCAACCGCGCAGATGGTTTCCTATGAGGCAGCTCTTGGTCTCTCGCTTGCTGCGGTATTGCTTCGAAGCGGATCGCTCAGCACCAACGAGATTGTCGTAAGCCAGGTCGATGGACGATTCGGAATCGGTGGCTGGAACGTCTTTAGCTTGGGTTTCATCCCGTTCATTGTCTTTCTGATTGCGGGAACCGCCGAGCTCAACCGTCCACCGTTCGATTTGGTCGAAGCTGAACAGGAACTCGTGGGCGGTTTCCACACCGAGTACAGCTCGCTTCGTTTCTCGCTGTTCTTCTTGGCCGAGTTCATGAACGTTGTCACGATGGCGGCGATTATCGTGACCCTCTTCTTTGGTGGCCCGCACGGCCCAATCGTGACCGACACCCTCGGCTTCATCTGGCCGATCTTCTGGTTCTTCATCAAGGTCGTCGTCTTCTTGTTCATCTTTGTCTGGTTCCGAGCAACGCTGCCTCGCCTGCGTTATGACCAACTGATGGATCTTGGCTGGAAAGTCTTGATTCCGTTCTCGCTCGGCTGGTTCTTGTTGCTCGCCGCAATCCAGGTTGGACGCACGCTTGGTTGGAGCAACTGGGTCGTTATCCCGCTTGGCATCCTCGGAATTGCCATGGGCGGAATGCTCTTGATGGGTGCGATCCGCAAAGCTCAGTACGTCCGGCGAGAATCCGAATTCTTGGAGTTTGGCTGATGGGATATTTGGAGGGATTCGCCGTCACATTCGCCAAGCTTTTCGAAGAGCGGGTGACCGGCAATTACAAGGCAAAGGGCGAGGGCGAAAAGCGCGAGAAGCCAGCACGCTTCCACGGCCGACACGTCCTGAACCGTTACGAAGACGGCATGGAGAAGTGCATTGGCTGTGAGCTGTGCGCGGGCGTCTGCCCAGCGCAGTGCATCTATGTGCGCGGTGCCGACAACCAACCCGAGAACCCGGTCTCACCTGGCGAGCGCTACGGCTACGTCTATGAGATCAACTACCTGCGTTGCATTCACTGCGACCTGTGTGTCGAAGCGTGCCCGACCCAAGCAATCACCGAGTCGAAGCTCTTTGAGTTCTCCTTTACGAACCGCCAAGACGCGATCTACACCAAAGACGAGCTGGTCGTAGCCGACGATGGCCAGCCTCAGAAGCTTCCGTGGGAAGACTGGCGCGAGGGCGACGATGCGTTGACCTCGGGCTGGATGCGTGCGACCTCGCCAGGCGGGTCAGCCGCCTATGAGAACAACGTCGCGTGGTCTGGTGAACTTGGTTATGGAGTTCGCCCCGCCGAGCGAGGCCAGGCAGTGATCGAGGCGGAGTCCGCTGAAATGGCAGCCACCGAAATGGATAGCCACGACCACGATAGCCACGGCCACGACGGCCATGACCATGATCATGACAGCCACGGCCACGACGATCATGA
>CAZMYN010000027.1:14870-22108 GCA_964570495.1 uncultured Acidimicrobiales bacterium
ACGGCCACGACGGCCATGACCATGATCATGACAGCCACGGCCACGACGATCATGACCATGATCACGACAGCCACGATCACGGTCACGACAGCCATACTGTGGCGCCGACCGAGATGAGCAGCGACGAGATGGGGGAAGAAGAATAATGATGTCCCTTCAGCTCTTTTCGTTCCTCGTAGCGGCAGTGATCATCATCACCGGCGCACTCGGTGTCGTACTCGCCCGCAACCCCGTGCATGCTGCACTCTTCTTGATCCAGACACTCTTTGGTGTGGCGGTCGAGTTCCTTGTGGTCGAAGCCCACTTTCTCGCCGCCATCCAGGTGATCGTCTACGCAGGTGCCATCGTCATCTTGTTCCTCTTCGTGATCATGCTTCTCGGCGTCGACAAATCCGAGAACATTCGTGTCGAGCCAATCATTGGCCAACGACCCGCCGCGGTCGTTGTCGGTGCTGCGATCCTTGGCCTCTTGCTCGCTGTCGCGAGCTCGGTCAGTGGCCCGACCGGCGCCCCCAGCACACGGGGATCTCTCGGCGACGACAATCTCAACGTCAACACGCTCGCCGAGTCGATCTTCACCGACTACGTCTTTGCCTTCGAAGTCACCGGACTTCTGCTGACCGTCGCCGTAGTCGGAGCGGTCGTCATGGCCCGTCGAATCTCCGGCCCACTACAGCCAATTCCCCAGGCGCTGCGCATCGGCACCCTGCCCGACGATGCCGAGGCCGCAAGCGAGCCGGAACCCGACGCCGTCGATGCTGCTGTCGACACCGAGGGCGGCGACAGCTGATGCTTACTTCCACCTACTTCCTCGTCCTCGCCGCGATCCTGTTTTCGATCGGCTCGGTTGGACTGCTTGTCCGCCGCAACCCGCTCGTGATGTTTATGTGCGTCGAACTCATGCTCAACGCCGTGAACCTCACCTTTGTTGGCTTTGCATGGGACCTCGATGACATCGGCGGCCAGGTGTCGGTCTTCTTTGTCATGGTCGTCGCTGCTGCTGAAGTCGTAGTTGGTCTTGCGCTCGTGGTGGCTATCCTTCGCCGCCGTGACGGAGCCAACGCCGACGACCTTTCGGTGCTGAGGGGCTAGAACATGATCAACTTTGTTTACCTCGTAGCTCTCTTCCCGCTGCTCGGCTTTGTGACCCTCATGATCGTGGGTCGCCGCCTCGGCGAACCTGGAGCGGGTTACCTCGCCACCGCAGCCGTCGGTGCCTCGTTTATCTCCGCGGTCATCACGTTCATTGGTCTTGTTGGCCGAGAGCACGGCGACCGCCAAGTCACCAAGAACGTGTTCGAATGGGTTCCCGTTGGCGACTTCTCCGTCAACGTGGCGTTCCTGGTCGACCCACTATCGGTTGCGATGATCCTGTTCGTCACCGGCATCAGCACGCTCATCCACCTGTACTCGGTCGGCTACATGCACGGCGATGAGCACTTCTCGAAGTTCTTCATCTACCTCAACATGTTCGTCTTCGCGATGTTGATCCTCGTGCTCGGCGACAACCTGTTGCTCACCTTCTTTGGCTGGGAGGGCGTGGGCGCATGTTCGTACCTGCTCATCAGCTTTTGGTTCTCGAACGAAGCAAACGCCACCGCAGGCAAGAAGGCATTCGTTACCAACCGTGTTGGCGACTGGGGCTTCATGGTTGCGACGTTCCTGGCATTCGCCACGGTTGGCTCGATCGACTACCTGACGCTCAACCTCGCAGCACCGCAGCTGAGTACCGCCGTAGCAACCGGGCTCACCTTGTTGTTGTTCGTCGGTGCGATGGGCAAGTCCGCCCAGTTCCCGCTCTATCTGTGGCTGCCCGACGCAATGGCCGGACCAACGCCGGTCTCCGCGCTCATCCACGCCGCCACCATGGTCACCTCCGGTGTTTACCTGCTCACCCGTCTCAACGGTGTGCTCTACGAAGCAGCGCCCTGGTCGAACAACCTGATTGCCTGGTTCGGCGCTGGCACTGCCCTCTTTGCCGCCACCATCGCGGTTGCACAAAACGACATCAAGCGAGTGCTCGCGTATTCGACCGTGTCCCAGCTTGGCTACATGGTCCTCGCCGTCGGAACCGGAGCGTTCGTCGCGGCCATCTTCCACATGATCACCCACGCCTTCTTTAAAGCGCTGCTCTTCTTGGGCTCAGGTTCGGTCATCCATGGCATGGACCACGATCAGGACATGCGCCGCTACGGCGGGCTCCAAAAGCTGATGCCGATCACGGCCGGGACGTTCATCATTGGCTGGCTGGCTATTGCTGGCGTGCCGCCGTTCGCTGGGTTCTGGTCCAAGGACGAGATCCTCCTCGGTGCCTTCGACCTCGGTGGCCTCAACGGCCGCTTGCTCTGGCTCGTGGGCATCGTGACGGCGATGTTGACCGCGTTCTACATGAGCCGCCAGGTCTACATGACGTTCTTTGGCGAATACCGCTACGCCGATCCCGACCCAGCCGAGGTCGATGAGGCATGGGCTAGCTACGTCGGCAACGCCGAAGAGGCCGAGACCGAAGCTACTGCCACGGCAACCGCCGCAACCCAGGCGCACAGCGATGCGGCCGCCGCCCTCGAAGACGCCCGCGAGGTTTACGCCACCGCAAAGATCGAGGTTGCCAAGGCCGGCGGCGACGCCGAAGACTCTGCCAAGGCAGCCGTGGCTACGGCCGACGCTGCCATCACGAAGGCAAACGAGGTCGAAGAATCCACTCGTCTCACCATGGAGCAGACCAACGAGGCGGCCGAGCAGGCCTCGGCTGCACTCGACAACGCCTCCTCGGGGAATCGAACCCGCACCCGTCCATCGATCGACGCAGGCGAAGCAAGCGAGTTCTTGCCAGAAGCAGTCGCGGCCCGTGCCGAGCACCATCCACATGAATCGCCGTGGACGATGACCCTTCCGCTCGTCGTCCTCGCTGGACTGAGCATGGTTGGCGGCCTACTCAACTTGCCGTTCACTAGCGGTCTTCACTTCCTGGAGAACTGGCTCGAAGAAGATTCCCTCTTCCACGAGCACATCATCAATGCGACTGCGCTCACCAAGTGGATTCTTGCGATCCTCGCGATTCTTGCCGGTGGCGTTGCCATGTACGCCGCCTTCGCGGTGTACATGAAGAACCGGGGCGATACCACCAAGATCGAACGGCCGATACTCGCCGATGGCTGGGGATACGACCGGGCCGTCAGCGCCTTTATGGGCGGGCCTGGCACCATGCTGTTCAATGCAATTGCCTGGTTCGACAGCACGATCGTCGATGGCATGGTTAATGGCACCGCAACACTCGTTCGCCAGACCGGCGGCGCGGCGCGTCGACTGCAAACCGGTTACGTGCGCACCTACGCGCTCAGCATCGCTATTGGATCCGTCGGGTTGCTTATCTGGTTCGTTGTGAGGATCGCTTCATGATCAGCCAAATAAGCCAAATCATCGCTGCCGATGGCGCATCGATTGGCTTCCCGGTCCTCACCTTCCTCATCGTTGTTCCGTTCGTCGGTGGCATCGTCCTAGCGCTCATTCCGTCGGCTCGGCTCGAAGCGCACCGCCTCATTGCACTGATCACCACGGTGATCACCGGCGCCATGAGCGTGTGGGTCCTCGGCGCATTCGACAAAGACGATGCTGGTTTCCAGTTCGGTAGCGAAGATCCAATCGTGTGGATCGAAAGCCTCGGCGTCCGCTGGGATCTCGCGGTCGACGGCATCAGCCTCTTCATGGTCGTGCTGACCGGCATCTTGTTCCCGCTCGCTGTTCTTGGTGCCACACCCGAGCACAGCCCAAAGAACTACTACGCATGGATCGTCGTCCTCGAAGCTGGCCTGATGGGCGTCTTCTTGACGATGGACCTGTTCTTCTTCTTCGTCTTCTTCGAAGTCGTGCTCGTACCGATGTATTTCCTCATTGGTCGCTGGGGCCACGGCAACCGGGTATACGCCGCCACGAAGTTCTTTATCTACACGATGTTTGGTTCGGCGCTCATGCTGGTCGGCATCTTGGCCATCGTCTTCCTCCACGAAGACGCCACCGGCGTCACGACATTCAACGTCGTCGCACTCGCCGAAGGACAGAACTGGGGCGTCACTGCCGGGCGCTGGATCTTCCTTGCCTTCGCGTTGGCGTTCTCGGTGAAGGTGCCGGTGTTCCCGGTGCACACGTGGCTACCCGACGCCCACACCGAAGCACCGACTGCCGGTTCGGTCATCCTCGCGGGCGTCATGCTCAAGCTCGGAACGTACAGCTTCTTCCGCTTCGGCCTTTACCTGTTCCCCGAGGCAGCCACCTGGTTTGCTCCGGTCATGATGATTCTCGGAACCATCGGAATCCTCTACGGCGCTGTTGCCGCAACGATGCAAAAAGACCTGAAGCGTCTGGTCGCGTACTCATCTGTTGCCCACCTTGGGTTCATCGTGCTCGGCACGTTCGCCATCACGACCGAGTCGCTGACCGGTTCGGTTGTCCAGATGGTCAACCACGGCATCTCGACCGGTGCGCTCTTCTTCTTGGTTGGCTGGATGTACGAACGTCGCCACACCCGCCAAATATCCGAGCTCGGCGGGCTTCAAAAGTCGGCACCGGTGTTTGCTGGAGTCTTCACGCTCGTCATGTTTTCCTCGATTGGTTTGCCCGGCCTCAACGGCTTCGTCGGCGAATTCCTCATCCTGATCGGTGCCTTCGTTGCAAACCCGTGGATTGCCTCGGTCGCTGCGACCGGCGTCATCATTGCGGCGCTGTATTTGTTGTGGGCGTACCAGCGTGTGTTCCACGGACCGGCCGAAGGCGACAACGCCGAGATGGAAGACCTTCGCATGTCCGAAGGCCTTGTCCTTATGCCGCTGCTCGTCTTGATCGTGTTCCTTGGCGTGTACCCCAAGCCAATGCTCGAACGGATCGAACCAGCCGTCGAAACGTTGATCGCCCACATCGATGCAAACGTCGATGACTGGACCGAGCCAACAGCCGACGTACTCGTCCCCGAGGAAAGCCATGACGAAGAAGAGGGCGAGGAAAGCGAATGATCGCCCAAACAAGCCAAGTCATTGTTGAAGCTCCTGACCTTGATATCCAGATCTTGTTGCCCATGCTCTTTATGGGCGTCGGCGGACTGCTTCTGCTGACCTTCACCTCGATAACCCGGTCGATTCCGGCCTGGTTCGTTACGTCCTGGACCTTCGTTGTCTGTGTCGGCGCGATCGTCGGCGCGGTTCCCCTGTGGAATCGCTACCGGGACAGCGTTGACGGTGTCGAAGACATCACCTCGACGCTGAACAACGCCGTCGGGTTCGATGGGTTCTCGATCTTTCTCACCGTCGTGATTGCCGTGTCGGTCGCTATGGCATCGTTGCTGTCGCATTCGTACCTGAAGCGAGAGGAACTCGAAGGAGTCGAACTCCACGTCTTGTTGCTCTTGTCGGGCACGGGCGGCGTGATCATGGCCTTTGCCAACGATCTGATCTTGTTCTTCCTTGGCCTCGAAACGCTGTCGCTGGCGGTCTACATCCTCGCCGCAATGCACCGTCGCCGTTACCAATCTCAAGAAGCTGGCATGAAGTACTTCGTGCTCGGCGCATTCTCGTCGGCCTTCTTGCTCTACGGCATCGCGCTCATCTACGGCGCGACCGGAACCACCAACCTCGCCGAGATCCGCCAGTTCCTCGACGACCAGTTCTTGGTCCAAGACGGCCTGCTTCTCGGCGGCCTCGCGATGCTCATTGTCGGCTTGGTCTTCAAGGTTGGCGCTGTGCCATTCCACTCATGGACACCCGATGTGTATGAGGGTGCTCCAACTCCGGTTGTTGCCTACATGGCATCTGGTGTGAAGGCGGCCGGGTTTGCTGCGCTGCTTCGCATTCTTTCTTCGAGCTTCGGTGCAGTCGCCGACGATTGGATTCCGCCGATCGAGGTCATTGCGGCTCTGACGCTCCTGGTTGGTTCGCTCACCGCAATCGTGCAGACCGACGTCAAGCGCATGCTTGCGTACTCGTCGATCAGTCACGCCGGCTTCATTCTGCTCGGCGTCCTGGCCGCCTCTGATCGGGGCACATCGGCTGCGCTGTTCTACCTGATGTCCTACACCTTCCTCGTTGCCGGAACGTTTGGAATCTTGACCGTGCTCGGCGGCCAAGGCGACAAGGACTTCTCCTTCGATGCCTTCAAGGGGTTGGGCAGACGCAAACCAATGCTCAGCTTCGCGCTCATGATTTTCTTGTTGGCCCAGGCTGGCGTTCCCTTCACCAGCGGCTTCGTGGCCAAGTTCGAAGTCATTGCTGCAGCGGTCGATTCGGAAAGCTATTGGGTGGCGATCGTTGCCATGATCGCTGCGGTTATCGGTGCGTTCCTCTACATCCGCATCCTGGTCTCGATGGTTCTCGAGGATGACGACGGCGAGGCCGAAGCTTCTGAACCACTGGTCATCCCATGGACGATCGGTGCGGTCGTCGCTGCTGCGGTCATCGTGACCGTCCTCGTCGGGATCTTCCCGGGGATTCTCGATGGCTTCACGAAGGATGCGCTCGTCCAGCTGTCCGTCGACAGCGGCTTACCCCTCGGCTCCTAGAGCCCGACTTCTAGGGACGTTGGATCGATGCGCCTGTCCCGCGACGAGGCCCGCGAGGTCGTTGCTATTGCGCTGATGCTGGCCATTGGTCTGCGGTTCTTGTCGGGAACGTTCCGCTGGTTGGATGAGCGCCGGATTGGAGCCGATCGCGGGACCCTGATCGCGACCATTTTTGAGCCGGTCGGAACCACGATGGGAATGCTCGTCGTCGGGCTCGCGGCCTTGATCGTGCTTTCTCCCAAGGGGGCCGTATCGACACGAGTTCACACCGCAGCGACCTGGACATCGCTCGCTGTCATGGTCGGCGGCGTGATCGTGATCCTCAATCGATTGGTTGCTGGTGGGGGATCGATCTTGGGTCGCATCTGGTTTTCGTTGTTCGACAAGTTCCCAGCGGTGATCCTTGCCGGTGCGGCGTGGACGATTCTCTCAAGGCTTGACCCCGACCGCTGAACCCCCGGCACCCTCGTTTTGTGATCGCCAACTAGGCCACACCTTGGCGTCTCGGGCCGGTGGGTGCGACTTCGTGCGCTTTGGCTGGGCGGGTTTCCCAGGTGAGCCGTGGTTGGTTGCCGCTGGGCTGGTCGGGTTCGCGTGAGTGCCGTTCGGGCGACCGGGGTTCTCCCATATCGAGCGTCGCTGGACATCGCTCGCTGTCATGGTCGGCGGCGTGATCGTGATCCTCAATCGATTG
>CAZMYN010000028.1:0-14712 GCA_964570495.1 uncultured Acidimicrobiales bacterium
GATAGCGGGCGACCTGGGCCATGAGCTCACGCTCGTGCTCGTTGAAGCCAGCGAGGTTCTCGGAGTTTCGAATCAGATAGTACGAGTGGCGATGATGGGCGCCGTGTCCAATGAAGCGACCAATGTTGTGAAGCATCGAGGCGCCCTCGAGAATGTCGCGTTCGTAGCGGTCGAACCCGTGAAGCTCGGCGGTTGCATCGAAGAGGCGAAGCGCAATGTCGGTCGCCTGGCGGGCATGAACAACGTTCTCCCCAAAGCGCACAGCAACCGCTTCAACACTGCTTGCCCGAATCGAGGTGAGGTGGTGCAGCGAATCTCCGCCCACGGGGTCGCGCCGGTTCAAACGGTCGAGGACGAGCCCTTCTCGTAGCGCGTCGGGGCTCACGACGAACTCGTTGAATTGGAGCGACTCCATTAGGCCCTGCACCAAAAGTGCGCCGGCAACGATCGTGTCTTGGCGATGTTCGTCCACGTTGAAGATCTGTCCCGTCGGGTCGTTGAGACGATGAGCAATGATGCTCTCGACAACGCTGTCGACCTCGTCCTTGGTTGTGGGTTCGGAGCGACCGCCGTTCGTTCCACGCCGCATTCGCACGAGACGCTCGATTGTTTCGAACGTGCCAGATGCGCCAGCGGTGATGTCGAAGGTGGTGTTCGCGATCGTCACTGCTGCCCGGGCAAGGAACGAGAGAATGAACGTCCGACATGCCGGGATCGACATTGGCTCGATGTGTCCGCCGGGGAAGAAGCGGTCGGTCAGTCGAACATGGCCGAGCTTGAAGCTGCGAAGGATCTCGGGGGTCACGCCCTCGCCAACGACAACCTCGGTCGAACCGCCGCCGATGTCGATAACGAGATGGCGGCGATCCGAGATGGGCAGCGTGCCCAAGACACCGAGATGAATGAGGCGAGCCTCCTCGGTTCCGGCGATGACTTCGACCGCAATGCCGGCCTCTTCGCGAGCACGGTCGGTAAAGCTCGACCTGTTGGTTGCTTCACGAACCGCCGAGGTCGCAACGGCGTGCACTTGCGCATCGTGAGCATCGGCGAGGGCCCGGAACTCACTCAATACCTCGAGCGCACGATCGGTCGCGGTAGGGCTCAAGGTCTTCATGTCGGCGGGTCCCGAGCCGAGGCGAACGGGCACCTTTTGCTTGAAGACAATCTCGGGTCGCCCAGACAGCGACGGGCGGGCGATCGCCAGATGCAACGACGACGTGCCGATATCAATTGCGGCGAGATTTCGCCCGGCTTCCCCCATCGGGGTCATCTTCGCAGATCGCGGGACCCGCGCGGTGCACCCGATATTGTCGGCAGTGCCATGGACTGGAAGCAGCTGAGCCTCGCTGACCGCGAGCGCGAGTACAGCCCGAGTTCATGTCTGCCCGACGGCGACTACCGGCCCTTCGTCGAGCGGTACCGCACCGCAAGCAACGAGGCGTGGGCATATCTCGAAACAGTGCCGAACGTGACGACGACCGTCGTGGCCTACGGCGAGGCCGATACCCAAACAATCGATGTTGCTGTTCGGAGAGACCCCGCGTCGCCCAACAGTGGGGGAGCAGGAGTGCCGCTCGTCGTGTTCATCCACGGCGGCTATTGGCAAGAGCTCTCGAAGATGGAGTCGCGCTTCGCCGCACGCGATTGCATCGAACAGGGTTGGGCGTTCGCCGCCGTCGATTACACGTTGGCTCCGGCTGCCACGCTCGACGAAATCGTCGCCGAGTGCCGCGCTGGCGTGGGAGTCCTCCATGAACGCTCGGTCGACTTGGGCTTCGACAGTTCGAAGATCTTCGTTGCGGGTAGCTCGGCTGGAGCACAGCTGGCTGCAATGGTCGCGCTCGATACCGAGACGAACGACACCGAGACGAACGTTGCCGGAACGGTTCTCGTGTCGGGCATCTTCGAACTCGAAGCACTGATTGGATTATCGATCAACGACGCACTCGCCCTCGATCACGACGCTGCTCAGCGCAACAGCCCGCTGCTGCTCGACGTCGATGGCTTCCCGTCAACCGTGCTGGCCTACGGAAGTGAGGAGACGGGCGAGTTCAAAGCCCAGACCAACGCGTTCGCGACACACCTCGACGCGGTGTCTACGCCCACCCACCACATCGAGGTACCCGATCGCAATCACTTCGACGTGATCCTCGACCTGGCCGCGCCCGGTACCCGACTCGGCGATGCTGTTACCCACCTGATCTCGACCGCAGGTCATTCTTCGAAGGAATTTGGTCACTAGGAGACCAGCAGACTTCGAAGAACGACAGGCAGCCCGGTAGCGTCGGCGACATGAGCGACCTCGTTATCGAACAACTCACCGAGCTTGGCCTCGACTACGAACTCGTCGAGTGCGACCCCGACCTCGCCGACACCGCAGCCTTTTGTGAGGCCTACGGCTACGCGATGGAAGATTCAGCCAACGCCATTGTCGTCGTCGGCAAGTCCGAACCGCTGGTGTTTGCGATGTGCTTGGTCCTGGCCGATAGTCGGCTCGATGTGAACAAGGTCGTGCGCAAGAAGCTCAAGGCACGCAAAGCAAGCTTTGCCTCCGCCGAACAAACCATCGAACTCACCGGCATGCAGATCGGCGGCGTCACCCCGTTTGGCACCACCACGGCACTTCCGCTGTGGATCGATAGTCGCGTCACCGAACGCGACCAGCTCATCATCGGGGGCGGCAGCCGAGATCGAAAGCTCCTCGTGCCGCCAGCAACACTGATTGGTCACCCCGGCGCCGAAGTCGTCGAAGGCCTAGCGAAGCCCCGGCCATCCGACGACCAATAGAGATAGCTCTAGCCCTGCGCGGCTGCTTGGAGCGTGGGGCGCAGCCCATTGGCACGAACTGCATTGAGCGCGGCGACAAACTCGGCAACGAAATCGGCGTTGTCGCGAATTCCATCGAACGCTGGCTCGAGGTCGAGGAACGCTGCGGGGTTATCGACCGAAGCCTGGGCTGCTGCTTGGGCCTCATCGAGCAGCGGATCAAACCCGACTTCGATGGGGTTGCCCGCGTCGCTGACACCGAGCAGTGCCTGGCACCAGGTAGCCAAGAACAACGCAGCCAGTTCGGTGGGGCCACCGTTGGCGAGATGGGTGCGAAGCGTCGGAAGCACGAACTTTGGGATGCGGCTCGTTCCGTCCATTGCCAAGCGCAGGATCTGGTCGCGAACCTGAGGGTTCGCGAAACGCTCGAGGAGGGTTTCGATGTACTCGTCGAAGTCCAAGCCATCAACGGGATGAAGTGACGTCTTTGCTTCGCGGTTCAGGTAAGCCTCGACGAACGCCAAGACATCGGGGTCGGCCATGCCGTCATGGACCAACTCGATCTCGAAGAGGTGAGCAGCAAAGCCGAGGACGGAATGGCCAGCGTTGAGCAGTTGCAATTTCATGTGCTCGAACGGTTTGACGTCTTTGGTGATGATGATGTCGAGCTCTTCCCATGGTGGGCGCGCTCCGGCGTAGTCGTCTTCGATGACCCACTGGATGAACGGCTCGCAAACGACCGGCCAGTTGTCGTGAATACCGATGGTCTCGGCGAACCATTCGCGGTCGCTATCGGTGGTGGCCGGCGTAATCCGGTCGACCATCGAGTTCGGGAACGACACGTTGCTGTCGATCCACGCTGCCAACTCCGCACTCGCCATCGACTTGGTGGCGAGCGCAGCGACGTCGCCGTTACCCATCACGTTGTCGCAGCTGAGCACGGTGACCGGGCCGACGCCGTCTTCCATGCGCTTGGTGAGCCCAGCGATGATCGCGGCGAACGCCGAGCCGGGGCCGGCGTTTGGTGAATCGGCATCGAAGCCGCCGGTGGCGTCGTCGACGGGGTAGCCGCCCTCGGTGACGGTCAGCGAAACAATCTGGGTCTGCGGTGCTGCAATGGCATCGATCAGGCCTTGAGCGTCGGGGTGAGCGTGGATGTAATCGACCATCGAACCAATGACGGTCGCGTCATGACCTTGCGCGCTTCGCTCGACCAGGGTGTAGAGGTGGTCTTGGGTGCTGAGCGCTTCTTTCATTCGCGCGTCGCCCGGCATTACTCCGGTACCGAGGATTGACCAGTCGGAGTGTCCCGCTCGACAGAGCTGATCGACATAGACCGCTAGGTGAGCACGATGGAATCCGCCGACTCCAATATGAACAATCGACGGCGTCAGGGCCGCGCGATCGTACGTTGGTGCCTTCAAATCAGGATTGAGATCACTCAATACAGAGTCGCTGAGGCGTGTCGTAGGACTGTTGGAAACCATGGCTCGAAGCGTAGAACGTCCAGTAGCGAACGCCATCGCGTTTACCACCGAGCAAATTGGAACAACTCAATTATTACGTTCTGAATCGGGGCCCGACCCAAAATCGAACTCAATACGCTGTAAACAAGAGATACAGAAAGCGGAGGGCGAGTTGTCCTTTGCTGTATCCATACCTCTGGAGGGGAATACCTGTGAGAAAACGTCAAGGCACTGAGCGCCGCTCGGTGAACCTACTTTTGATGAGCATGTTGGCGATCTTCGCCGTCATTGCTACTGCTTGCGGCAGCGCTGCAAGCGACTTGGCTGACACCGCAAGCGACGCTGCTGGCGACGCTGCTGACGCTGTCACCGGCGACGATGACGCCGAAGAAGAAGAAGCCATGGAAGATGATGAAGAAGAAGCCATGGAAGATGATGAAGAAGAAGCCATGGAAGACGACGAGCCTGCAGAAGACGCAGCGCCTGCTGTCACCGAAATCACGGTTGCTGTTGTAAACAACGGCGCTACTGGCGAAATCCAGCAGTTCACGCCTGACTTCTACAGCGCCGACTCTGGCGTCACCGTCAACTTCCTCGAGCTTCCTGAGCAGGAACTTCGTGAGCGTGTCACTCTTGCCGCCGGTACCGGCAGCACCGAGTTCGACGCATTCATGATTGGCCCATTCGAGGCACCGCAATTCGGTGGCGTTAACGGATGGATCCAGGACCTCACGCCATTGGCTACGGCAGACACCGACTACAACGTCGACGATCTGCTCGCTCCAATCCGTGGCGCACTCAGCCTCGACGGACAGCTCTTCGGCGTTCCGTTCTACGGCGAGTCCTCGTTCCTCATGTACAACCGTGCAATCATGGACGCAGCAGGAATCACCGTTCCTGACGCTCCTACCTGGGATGAAATTGCAGAGATCGCAGAAGCGGTTGACACCGACGACGTCGCTGGCATCTGCCTCCGTGGCCTCGCTGGCTGGGGCGACCTCGGCGCTTCTCTCACCACAGTTGTGAACACCTTCGGTGGCACCTGGTGGGAAGCAAACGCAGACGGCACCCCTGGTGAAGCACAGATCAACCAGCCTGACTCTGGCTTCCGCGCAGCGACCGAGTTCTACGTAGACCTCGTCCAGCGTGTTGGCGAAGATGACGCTGCTAACTCAAGCTTCCCGCAGTGCCTCGAGCTCATGCAGGACGGCGGCGCTGCCATGTGGTACGACGCAACCGTTGCAGCTGGCTTCCTCCAGGGTGGAAACCTTGGTGACGACCTCGGTGTAGCACTTGCACCTGTTGGTCCTGCTGGCGTAACCGCTGGTTGGCTCTGGACCTGGTCATTCGCAATTCCTGCTGGAATTGACGAAGACCGCACCGCAGCAGCATGGGACTTCATCAGCTGGGCAACCTCTGAAGAGTTCATCCGTGTCTCGGGCGAGAACGGTGACGGTGGCTGGGCCGCTGCACCTCCTGGATCACGTACCTCGACGTACGAGAACCCTGAGTACCTTGCAGAGACCGAGACCTTCGCTTCTGTAGTGCTCAACCAGATCAACGGCGCAAACCCAGAGAACCCAGGCAGCACTCCTCGCCCAGGTCTTCCAGGTGTTCAGTACGTTGGCATCCCTGAGCTCCAGGACATCGGTACCCGATGCACCCAGGAAATCTCCGCTGCAATCGCTGGCTCTCAGTCAGTAGACGCAGCGCTTGACAACTGCCAGGCAATCGCCTCAGAGGTGAGCAGCGGGTAAGCAGTTTCTGCTAACTGACAAGATAGTTATGTAATGCACCGGGGAGCGAGCAATCGCTCCCCGGTGTTATGAACTGCAATAAGCTCGGTCATTCGATCGAGCTCGGGAGACAAGGGCGCTGTGACCACCGAAATATCGAACGTACCCAGGACCGCTGACGTAGCAACGATTCATGCTGCTGATGTCAAACGTGCCGAACGTCGTGAACGGTGGTTACGGCGCCTGCCTCTTCTCCCGGCGCTGATCTTTACGATCATCGTCACCCAGGTGCCCTTTGTCATTGCGTTGTGGATCTCACTCAACGACTGGGCGTTCCTGACCCCCAACCCCATCGAGTTCGTTGGACTCGATAACTACGGGCCGATCTTCACCAACTCCCGTTTCCGCGGAGCGGTGATCAACACCTTCTGGATCACCTTCGGCACCGTATTTGTTTCGACCATTCTTGGCACCGGGCTCGCCATTGCCCTCGACAAGAAGTTCATCGGTCGGTCCATTGTTCGTACGCTGCTCATTACACCGTTCTTGACCATGCCCGTTGCTGCCTCGCTGATCTGGCGCAACAGTATTCTCGATGTGCGCTTCGGCTTCATCAACTTCTTGCTTCGCTGGTCCGGACTTGAAGGGCCAGTCGCTTCCCTTATTGGATCAGAGCCTCCAATTGGCTGGACGTCGCAGTTTCCGCTGTTGAGTGTGCTTGCACTTCTCATCTGGCAGTGGACGCCGTTCCTCATGCTCATTTTGATTGCTGGCTTGCAGAGTCAGTCGCCTTCGGTGCTCGAGGCCGCCAGGGTTGACGGCGCCAGCAACCGGGCGATCTTCTTTCAGATCACCCTTCCGCACCTGCGCCCCTATCTCGAACTCGGTGCGCTGCTCAGCTCGATCTTCCTCATCCAAACCTTCGATGCCGTCGATCAGCTCGTAGCTGGTGCGATCGGCGCACAGAACGTGCCATTCTTTGTTCACCAGCGGGCGATCGGTGGCGCCTTCCAGTTCGGTGAAGCCTCGGCCTTTGGTGTGGTGGTTGTAGTCGCATCGATCATCTTGGCGACCTTCTCGCTTCGAAAAGTATCGAGCCTCCTAGATGGTGAGGACATAGTATGAGTGGCCCAAACGACGACATCGTCGGCTTTGATAGTCGATGGAGCTCCATCGGTGCAGCGCTCGTGGGCTGGGGCTCCGCAGCGATCTTCTTCTTCCCCATCTTTTGGATGGTGCACACCTCGTTTAAGACCGAGGAAGACGCACAGAGCCTCGACCCGGTCTTTCTCTTTGACCCCTCCCTCGATCGGTACCGTGAGGTCACCGAGGACTTTGGCGGCAACCTAAGCGCCGTCGAGGCGTTCACGAACTCGGCGATCGTTGTCGTGATCTCCACGCTCCTCGTGTTGCTGCTCGGCATTCCTGCGGCGTATGCGTTGGCGATTCGACCAGTCGAAAAGTGGCGTGACGTCCTCTTCTTCTTCATCTCGACGAAGTTCCTGCCAATCGCAGCTGCGATCGTGCCGCTCTACTTCTTTGCCGACAGCATCCCGTACCCATTTGGTGAGGAGAACGAGGACCTCTTGGGCACACGGTTGGGTCTGACCATCGTGTACACGGCGTTCAACTTGCCATTGGGTGTATGGATGATGCGCTCGTTCTTTGATGAAGTTCCGAGAGAACTCATCGAGGCGGCGCAGATCGATGGAGCATCAATCTTCGACCAGCTCCGTTCGGTCATCTTGCCGATCGTTTCTCCAGGCATTGCCGCTACGGCACTGCTGAGCTTCATCTTTGCGTGGAACGAGTTCTTCATTGGGCTCAACCTGACAGCGTTCGACACAGCGACCGTTCCCATCTGGGTCACCGGTACAGTTGATGGCCGCGGGCAGTTCTTCGCTAAACTCTCGGCGGCTGCAACCCTCGCCTCGATCCCCGTGATCGCTGCTGGTTGGATTGCACAAAAACGACTCGTTCGCGGGCTCGCGCTGGGCGCGATCAAGTAACACGGCGCAACTGAACTAGAGAACATTCGCCGGCAAGGCGTGGGAGGAAATCGTGGCTGAGGTCACCTATGAAAGTGCGAGCCGAATTTACGGCTTCGGCTCAAAGATGGAAGTTCGCGCCGTCGACAAACTCGACCTGGATATCCGAGACGGCGAGTTGCTCGTCCTCGTCGGTCCGTCGGGTTCGGGCAAGTCGACCGCGTTGCGCATGCTGGCTGGCCTTGAGTCGGTCAACGAAGGACGCATCGTCATTGACGGCCGAGATGTTTCGCTCGTGCGTCCCCAGGACCGCGACATCGCGATGGTGTTCCAGAACTACGCGCTGTACCCACAGATGACCGTTGCCGAAAACATGGGCTTTGCGCTCAAGCAGCAAAAGGTCCCAAAGCCCGAACGTCGTGAGCGTGTCGAGGAAGCTGCTCGCATCCTTGACCTTGAGCCTTACCTCGACCGCAAGCCAAAGGCGCTCTCGGGCGGTCAGCGACAGCGTGTCGCCATGGGTCGTGCCATCGTGCGTGAGCCAAAGGTCTTCCTTATGGATGAGCCGCTCTCGAACCTCGATGCGAAACTCCGTGTTCAGACCCGTACCGAGCTCGTCGATCTCCAAGCTCGTCTCGGAGTTACGACCGTGTACGTGACACACGATCAGGTCGAGGCAATGACGATGGGCCACCGTGTTGCGGTCCTCGATCATGGAGTCCTCCAACAGGTCGATACGCCGGGTCGCCTCTACAGCGCTCCTGCCAACTTGTTCGTCGCCGGATTTATTGGTTCGCCTGCCATGAACTTGGTCGAGGTCGAACGCACTGGTGATGAACTTCACTTCGGATCCACTGTTGTTCCAATGACGCCTGATATTCAGGCTGATCTTCGATCATCGTCGGAGAACAAGTTCTTCGTTGGTGTGCGCCCCGAGCATCTTGCCCGCAAGCCAGAGGGCACTCCGAGCGAAGTAATCGTCGTCGAGGATCTCGGCTCCGATGCGTTCATCCACACCACGATGCCGCACCAAGGCTCCCAGGAGACGGTGGTTATCCGCATCGACGGTGAGACGGCAATCGGGCGTGGAGACTCGCTTTCGATCGCGATCGATGGACCAGTTCACATCTTTGAGGCCGAATCCGGTCGGCGCTTGGGCGAAGTTCCAGCAGACACCGACGAGATGCCAGCGGCTCACGTCGATATGGCTGAGCCCCATGATGAGATGCCAGCGGTCGAAATGGACGTGCCTGTCGAAGAGTAGCCCGCACTCGCGCGGTTGCGGGTGGGTTGGTAGCGTTGTGCCATGGCATGGCGTGCTCGAATTCAATGGATGCTCGCGGCGGCTCTCCTCGCGCTTGTCGCGGCGGGGTGTGCGTCGACCCCGGCCGAATCAGCCGATGCTGGCGACGTCGCGGCCCCCATCGAATCACGCGAGGCGACCTCGGATGGGTCCGAGGTCAACAGTGTCGATTCGGTAGCCCCCGAAGACGTGGCGGTCACCACCGAACAGCCCGTCGTCACGGCGGCCCCGGCCGACGACCCCGTCGAAGACGCACCCGAGACCGGCCTCACCCGTGTTTCGGCTGCGGACGTGCAAGCTGCGTTGGCCGGCAACACGATTGTCGGGAACTGGGTAGGCGAGGACTACCGGCAATTCTTCGCCGACACGGGCACCACCACCTACCGCCCGGTCGTCAGCGGTGTCGACTCGATTGGTCAATGGCGCGTCAACGACGACACCGGCCAGTACGAGAGTCTCTGGAACAATCGACTTCCCTGGGACGTCTACGACGTCTACCGCGACGGAGACGACTGGTTCTGGACCGGTGGCGGTGTGGATATGTCGCCCTTCACGATTGTCGAAGGCAACCAACTGTCGAGCGGAACCTGACCATGTCAATGATGCTCGACTAAATGTTTGTTTGGTACGAAGCCTCCGCCATTGCGTTTCAACTGACTCATGGCGTCGCCTCGATGCTCCGTGACGCTCGCAACGGCGACCACGAGTTTGGCGAAATCTAAATTGGTCGAACTGGTACTCCACGCCGCAGTCGGCGCGTTTCCCCTCTGGACGGCCGAGGGAGAGAACGTCGTTCCGGATTCGTTGCCCCTCTCTCCTCGACTCCTCGAAGCGCTCGAAGACTGGACGGCCTTCTACGACGATGTGGGTGGAGCAATGAGCGACGCCGACGTCATTGACGAGTTCGTCGGGCAGGGATACAAGATCGCCCACGCTATTCGCCGAGAGTTAAAGGGATCGACCATTTGGCTCTCACACCCCGTCACCGAGGAGCGAACCCGTATCGAGAGGCGTTCAATTAGCTAGCTACTGGGTCAAACGACCTACCCATTTACACCAAACGTAGGTAATTCGGCTCACGTCGGCTCCAGCGCACCCGATTGGTGGACATGTTGTTCTTCCAAGATTCCAAACCCTCACGCCAGGTTCTCCGCAACACCAAGGCTCGTGCGAAGAGCGGGCTTCGGGCAACAACGTTTCGCGTCGTCGAAGCTGCGTATCTCCGTCTCTCCGACGCGCCGGAGCACCAGACGACCAATATCGAGTCGACAGCTACAGAGGTCGACTCGATCGATCTTCGCGATCGCTTTGCTGAAGCCGAGATTGCCGGCGACGTGAACTGGTTGGAGTCCGAAGAGCTAAACGACGTGCACTTCGACGAAAAGGTCTCCGCGTTCCTCGATCTCGAGGTCGCGAATACGGCGGATCGAAACTGGCTTTTGCCGAGCTAGTCGCGCCGGCGAGCGACTTCGAACCCGACGATCGCGGCGGCGACTGCGGCATTGACCGACTCGACGTCGTTGTGCATCGGGATCGAGATCATCCGCGTGACGGCGCTACTTGCTTCGGGGGATAGCCCGGTCGTCTCGTTGCCGATCACATAGGCAGAGCGTTCGTTCAGCTCGGCCCCAAATAGCGAGGCTCCTGATCCGTCGAGGCCGAGCAGTTCAAAGCGATGCTCACCAAGAATGTCGAGCGCTTCGGCGGTGGACTCGGTCCGTAAGATCGTCGATCGAAATGCAATCCCAGCCGATGCCTTGATCGCCAGCGGCCCGATATCTGCGGTTCCCTTGTGCGGAACCACAACACCGTCGATGCCCGCCGCTGTCGCCGACCGCAAGATCATGCCGACGTTTGCGGGGTTGTGGAGGTGATCGAGCACGAGCAGCGAGCACGCCCAGTCTTTGCCGCGGCGGCGTTGTTCGCAGAAATCGCTGAGGTGCGCCATTGCGGGCGCAACGATGTCCGCGACGACCCCCTGGTGATGTTTGGCGCTGCGCGCCACCGCGGTCACCTTGGTTTCGTCGACGAGCTCGCAGGTGATTCGCCGGCTGGCCGCCATTCCCTTGATGGTCTCGATCTCGGGGCCGCGAGCACGGCCGCTCAGCAGAATTTTGTCGAACTCGAGCGAGTCGTCATGGAGCGCTTCGATGACGGGCTTGCGCCCCATGACCGTCAAGAATCGGTCGCGTGGCGATCTCACGTAGACACGATGAACGCCAGACGTCCTACGCCGGCAGCGTCGTGGCCGCCATCGACCTTGGCGTAGTTCACCACGGTCGCAAGCGTCTGCTCAGAGACGTACTCCTCGAACCCCTGGACGGCTTGAGCTGCATCGTCGGAAAGGTCGAGAGTAAGTTCAATTCGATCGGAGACGACGAGGTCTTCGACCTTGCGGGCCTCCTGGATGGCCCGGACGATGTCGCGTGCCATCCCTTCGGCTTCGAGTTCGGGCGTCAGCTCGGTGTCGAGAACAACAACCGCATCGTTCGATGGAAGCGCAGCGGCGCTCACCCCGTCGGCGGGTTTTACGTTGAGCGAGTACTCCTCGGTCGACAGCGTGTAGCCAGCAATATCGATCGTCCCGTCGGGGTTTTGCGTCCAGGCACCCTGTTTCGCTGCGCCAAAGACCTTCTGCACGTCGCCGCCGAGGCGTGGCCCAAGCACCGAGCCGTTGGGTTGGAGCGAGAATTCGGCGAACGCTTCGATGTCGTTGGAGAAGTCGACCGACTTCACGTTCACTTCATCGGCGACAAGGTGTGACAGCGAGCCGATCGATGCAGCGCCGTCACCGGCGAGCGTGAGCGACTGGAGTGGCAGGCGAACACGCAGACCCTGGTCTTCGCGCAAACGCAATGCAGCGGACACCACTTGGCGAACGCGGTCCATGTTGGCAACGAGCTCGGGGTCCTTCGGGAAGTCCTCGGCATCGGGCCAATCTGCGAGGTGGACGCTCTCCTCGCCAGTGAGCGAGGTGTAGATCTCCTCGGTGATCATGGGCAGGAACGGCGCAGCGACCTTTAAGAAGGTAACAAGCACTGTGTAGAGCGTGTCGTACGCGGCTGTTTTGTCCTCGGCACTCCCGGCCGAGATCGCTGCCGAACCAGCGTGGTCGCTCCCCTCAGCAGCTTCTGTTGGCTTCGCAGTACTCCAAAAGCGATCGCGGCTTCGACGGATGTACCAGTTGTTCAGCGCATCGAGGAACGAGCTGACCTGCTCGGTGGCGCCAGCCAGATCGTATGCCTCCATCCGCTCGGTCGTTGCCTCGATGACCGAACGCAACTTCGCCAGGATGTACCGGTCGAGCTCATCGGTCGAGTCGGTGCGGAATTTGGCCCGGTAACCGTCGATGTTCGCGTACAAGGTGAAGAACGAATAGGAGTTCCACACCGGCAACATGACCTGCCGGGTTACATCGTCGATGCCCTTGTCAGAAATGCGGGCATCGCCGCCGCGCACGATGTTCGAGCTGAGGAAGTACCAGCGCAGCGCATCGGCGCCTTGCTTTTCGAAGATCTCGGTCGGTTCGGTGTAGTTGCGGAGCTTCTTGGACAGCTTCTGGCCGTCCTCGGCCAACAAGATGCCGTGGCAGATGACGTTCTGGAACGACGGCTTGTCGAACAGCGCACCGGCGAGAACGTGGAGTGTGTAGAACCAGCCGCGGGTTTGGTTGATGTACTCGACAATGAAATCGGCGGGGTAGTGGTCCTCGAACCACTCCTTGTTCTCAAACGGGTAGTGCACCTGAGCAAAGGGCATCGAGCCGGACTCGAACCAGCAATCGAGAACCTCGGGGACACGACGCATCATCGATTGGCCGGTCGGGTCGTCGGGGTTCGGCCGCACGAGCTCGTCGATGTAGGGCCGATGCAGGTTTGTTGGGCGCACACCAAAGTCGGCTTCGAGTTCGTCGAGGCTGCCGTACACGTCGAGGCGGGGATACTCGGGGTTATCGCTGCGCCACACCGGGATCGGGGAGCCCCAGAACCGGTTTCGACTGATGGACCAGTCTCGGGCACCTTCGAGCCACTTGCCGAAGCGGCCGTCGCGAACGTTCTCGGGAATCCAGTTGATCTGCTGGTTCAGATCGACCAGGCGGTCCTTGAAGTCGCTGACCTTCACGTACCAACTGGGCAGCGCTCGGTAGATGATTGGGGTGTCGGTACGCCAGCAGTGCGGATAGTTGTGCTCGTAGGAGTCGTGGCGAATGAGTCGGCCGAGGTCTTTGACGTGGCGGATGATGTCGGTGTTTGCTTCGAGCACATTGCGGCCAACGAAGTCGCTGACCTCGCTGGTGAACTGGCCCTGATCGTCGACGGGCACGACCATGCCCATGGCGTTCTCTTCGGCGATGCGTTGATCGTCCTCACCAAAGCCCGGTGCTGTGTGGACAATGCCGGTGCCCTCGTCGGTCTCGACAAAGTCGCCCGACATGACCCGGAACGCGTTCAGTTCGTCGCGGTCGGCAAAATAGGGAAATAGCGGCTCGTAGGTTCGTTCGACGAGATCTGATCCTTTGACCACGCCGTGTTCGACAGCGCCTTCGAGTTCCTTTTCGTAGTTGGCAACAGTGGCTGAACCCAAGATGAGGTACTCGCCGTTGAGTTCCATGACCGAATAGTCGAGGTCGGGACCGACGATAAGGCCGAGGTTCGATGGCAGTGTCCATGGAGTGGTCGTCCAGGCAAGCATCTTCATCGGGCCCGGATCGTCGGGCTGAGGCTGCAGCGTGAACGCAACGGTGATTGCCGGGTCTTGGCGTGGACGTGTGGCGTCGTCGAGACGAATCTCAAAGTTCGATAGCGGAGTCTCGGCACCCCAGCTGTACGGCATGACACGGTTTGCTTCGTAGACGAGGCCCTTATCCCAGAGCTGCTTGAAGGCCCAGATGACCGACTCCATGTAGTCGAGGTCCATGGTCTTGTAGTCGTTTTCGAAGTCGACCCAGCGAGCCTGGCGGGTGACGGTTTGTTCCCACTCGGTCGTGTACTTGAGAACCGAACTCCGGCAGGCCTCGTTGAAGTTCTCGATTCCGAAGTCGGTGATGGCGGCACGACCAGAGACATCGAGTTGCTTCTCGGTCTCCATCTCTGCGGGCAGGCCGTGGCAGTCCCAACCAAAGCGCCGATCAACCTTCTTGCCGCGCATTGCCTGAAAGCGTGGCACGACGTCCTTTACGTAGCCGGTGAGAAGATGCCCATGATGGGGTAGGCCATTGGCGAAGGGCGGGCCGTCATAGAAGACAAACTCGTTGTCATCGGGCCGTTCGTCGATCGAGCGTTGGAAGGTTCCCGCCTTCTCCCAACGCTCCAAAATGCGGGTCTCGATCGCTGGAAAGTCGGGCCTATCGACGGCTGGATAGGGCTGATCGGCGTCAGAACTCATAGCCGATCAGGCTAGCGCGGCCACAGAGCGCCTCGGGCCTCCGGCCTCGTGGCGCCAACAGCGCCTCC
>CAZMYN010000028.1:14812-17532 GCA_964570495.1 uncultured Acidimicrobiales bacterium
CGCCTCCCGGAGGAAAAACACAGATGGACGGCTCCGCCCGAAGCCGTCCATCCCACATATCTGTGTTGTGAATCCCACAGTAGGGAAATTGCTACGCCCCGTCCTGAGTCTTTTGGCCCCTTCTTGGGAAGAACAGGCCGTTAGGCATTTGGGCTCACGAATTTCCGCCGATGGAATGTCACCGTTTTCTCACACGGCAGCAATGCAAATGGAGCTTTCATGCGCAACCTTCGACAACGACTTTGGGTATTACCAGTTATCGCTCTGGCGATCATGTTGGTCGGCATCACCTACATTGTCTCGAGCGGCGACTCTGAGGCACAGGCAGCAGAGGTGACTCACAACGGTGAAGTCGTCCCCGAGTTTCCTCGGCGCGACGTTCCTGCCGTAGCCGATGGTCGAGTGTTCGCGCATGCCCAGGTAGGCAATCGAATCTTCGTCGGTGGCGACTTCCAGCAAGTCCGCCTCAGCGATGGCACGATCGTCGACCAGCCTTACCTCTTTGCCTACGATATCAACTCGGGTCAGTTCGATCCGAACTTCCGGCCAGTACTCAACAAGCTCGTTCGAACTCTTGAAACAACTCAGGCAGGCGATGGCGTGTACGTCGGCGGCCTGTTCACCCGTTGGGACAACGACTTCCCGCTGCGCGTCGCCAAGCTCGATGCACAGGGCAATCTGCTCACCAACTTCGGTCCGCGCGCCTCGGCTCGTGTCCAATCGATTGTTGAAGTCGGGAACTCGGTCTATCTCGCTGGCGACTTCATCCAGGTTTCGGGAGTCGAGGCTCGCGGTCTGGTCAAGGTCGATCGCATCACCGGCACGGTCGACACCAACTTCTTGCCACAGCTCACCAATTCGGTGAATGGTTCACAGCTCGGCCGACGGGTGGAGGTCACCGCGGATGGCTCGGCGCTGTTCCTTCTCCACTACGCCACCAGCATCGACGGTCAGAGCCGTCAAGCAGTCGCCAAGTTCGATCTTGGTGGACCAGTACCGACGCTTAGCACCTGGAATATCCAGTGGATTCAGCAGAACCTCGCAAGCAATTGTTGGTCAGCGTTGCGCGACATGACCCTGTCTCCCGATGGCTCATTCCTTGTCGTTGCCGGCCAGGGAGCCGACAACCCGCCAAACTGCGACTCGGTTCTGCGATACCCGACCGCGGGCAACGCAACGGTCACCTTCGATTGGTCTGCTCGCATGTACTCAAGCGTCTTTAGCCTTGCGGTTTCCGATGCAGCGATCTATGCGGGTGGTCACTTCTGTGGTGCTCCCCGCAACCCAATTCCACCAGGCGGCGTGAGCTCGACATGGCCTGGAACTGCAAACGGCTGCGACGTCAACGACCCGTTCAGCACTCTCAACCCATCGGTGCGAGATCCAGAGAACGCCGTCTTCCGTAACCAGATGGCCGCTCTCGACCCCACGACAGGTCAAGCCCTCCCATGGAATCCAGGCAGCAACAACCTCGTAGCGGTATATGACCTCACGCTCATCGACCGAGGCCTTCTCGCCGGGCACGATGGGAATCGTTTCAACAACTTCGACGTCGGCCGTTCGGGACTCTTCGACTTTGCCGAGAACATCGAAGATGTCGACGCACCGACGATCGTCACCGTCGACCCGGCCCCTGGTACGGCCATTGCCGACCCGACGGCGATCACCGGGACCGCATCGGACAACCTCGGCGTCACCGCCGTATTCATCCGACTCCTCGATGTCGCGTCTGGCACCTGGCTGCAACCAGATGGAACCTTCGGTCCAAGCAGCGCCGACCTCCCCGTCGTGCTCACGCCGACCGGACTTGGCGAGACTCACTGGAGTGTTGCCGTGAGCAACCTCGCCCCATCGACCTACGAGATTCGAGGCTTTGCCCGAGATCAGGCTGGAAACTTCTCGACCGGGCTCTTTGACGAGTTCACCATTCCGGGCTCTGCGCAGTGCACGGTTGCGCTCAACGCTGATGGTGAGGCCGTCGTGTCCTACGTCGACTTTGATGGCGCTGGAATCAGAGACGTGAGCATCCGCCGCGACGGCCGTTTCCGTTCGCTCTCGGCTGCGGGAACCGCCTCGTTCACCGACACGGGCGTAGCTCCCGGCGACTACGACTACGCAGTTCGCTGGCGTCCCGGTGGCGTCGTGACCGACGTGGCATGCACCCCAGGAACGTTCACCGTCCCGGTTCCAGTCCCGGTAGTGCCGGTCGCGACATGCAGTGTGGGACTCAACGGTTCATCGGAGCCGGTTCTCACCTGGAACATCGAAGACACGAACCGAGTCGCTGTTCGTGAAGCTGCACAAGGCTTCATCACCACCGTCCAAGGATCGAACACCTACACCGTCACCGGTGCTGATCCGGGCACGTACTCATACATTGCGCGCTACTTCCCAGCAGCGGGCGGCAACATCGACCTGGCGTGTACACCGTCGCCGATCACGGTTCCCGATGTCGCTGCTGGCCCGGCGTGCACCGCAGTGGTGAACGCAGCGGGTGCAGTCGAACTCAACTGGACCGCAGTACCTGGTGAAGACCTCTACTTTGTTCGAGACAACGACGGCTTTGTGAGCCGTGTCGAGAACGCAAACTCCTATGTCGACACCGCACCGACGATCGGCGAGCGCTCCTACGTGATCCGCTACCGACTCAACGGCACCACGACCAACCTCGCCTGCCAGCCAGACCCACTAACGATCAACTAAAGATTGAACGCCCCCCC
>CAZMYN010000028.1:17632-21405 GCA_964570495.1 uncultured Acidimicrobiales bacterium
CCCCCCCGGAGGGGAGTGGTGCTCTGCAGCCCGGAGGCGTCACAATGGCGACGGAGTCGCTGACGCCGTAGGGATCAGAGCTGGTCGAGGGCCCCGTTGAGGTCTTCGATGAGGTCGTCGGCCGTTTCGATACCGACCGACAGACGTACGAGATCGTCGGGAACTTCGAGCGGCGAGCCGGCCGCCGATGCATGGGTCATGACGCCGGGGTGCTCGATCAGCGACTCGATACCACCGAGCGATTCGGCCAAGGTAAACAGACGCGTGCGGGTCGTGACCGACTTTGCTGCTTCGAGCCCGGCATGCACCCGGAACGAGATCATCCCGCCCGCTGCCTTCATCTGCTTCTTGACGATGTGGGCTCCTGGGTGGTCGTCGAGCCCGGGGTAGAGCACGTGCGATACAGCCGGGTGGGCCAGCAGCATCTCGACGATCGCCTCGGCGTTCGAGGTGTGGCGATCCATGCGGACGCCGAGCGTCTTGAGGCCGCGCGTCGTGAGGAAGCAATCCATCGGCGCTGGAACTGCACCCACAGCGTTCTGCAAGTACTCAATGTCGTTGGCCCACTCTTCGTCGTTGGTCGCCGCGAAGCCGCCAACGGTGTCGGAGTGGCCGCCGATGTACTTGGTGGTCGAGTGGATCACCAGGTCGCCGCCGTGGCGCAGCGGTTGTTGAAGGTAGGGCGATGCAAACGTGTTGTCGACGACGAGCTTGGCGCCGTTCTTGTGGGTGACCTCGGCGATTGCTTCGATGTCGAACACGGTGAGCAGCGGGTTGGTCGGGGTCTCCATCCAGACGATCTTCGTGGCCGGGTTCCAGTCGTTGTCGAGCGCCGCGGGGTCGGTGAGGTCAGCTGCTGACCAGGTGATTCCGGCGCGGGTGACGACTTGGGAGATCAGGCGGAACGTGCCGCCGTAGGCGTCGTTGCCGAGCACGACGTGGTCGCCAGCACGAAGCGAACGAAGCACGGTGTCTTCGGCCGCGAGACCCGACGCAAACGCATAGCCGTAGTCGGCGCCCTCCAAGTTGGCGAGCGCGTCTTGGAGCGCTGTTCGCGTTGGGTTGCCGGTGCGCGAGTACTCATAGCCGGTGTGATCGCCCGGCGATGGCTGGGCGTAGGTGGAGGTTTGGAAAATCGGCGTGATCACCGCGCCGGTGATTGGCTCGGGTTCTTGTCCGGCGTGAATCGCGCGCGTCTCAAACCCGTCGGTTTCTCTGGTGCTATCTGACATGTGTTTAAGACTCCGTTGGCGACAAGAATTCGAGGACGTCGGTGTGGCTGATAACCGTGAGCGGGCGGCCGCCGTCGATCACGAGCAGTGCATTGGCTGTTTCGAACAGGTCGACTGCGGTTTGAACGGTTTGCCCGATCCCGATGGTGGGAAGCGGCGGAGCCATCACCAACTCGACCGGCTTGTCGAGGACGCTGTCCTCGGCGAACGCGGCGTTCATCAGCTGTAGCTCAGACACGGCGCCTGAAACCTCAGCGACCGCGAATGGCGGTTCGTTCTTTGCCACCACGACCTGGCTGACGCCACGCTCACGCATCAATTCGACCGCCTCACGAACCGGTGTTTCGGGGTTGACGTAGATGAGCTCTGCGTTTTGCTCGCCCTTGGCCTCGACGACCGCGCTCACGCATGGGCCAGCGTCGGCGGTCAAAAAGCCAAGGGGGGCGAGGTAGTCGTCGTTGAAGACCTTCGAGAGGTAGCCGCGCCCCGAGTCGGGGGTGAGGACCACCATCAGATCGTCGGGGCCGAGAGATTCAGCAACCCGCAGGCCAGCCACGACAGCCAGACCGCACGACCCGCCGAGCAGCAGACCTTCTTCTCGAGCAATGAGGCGGGTCATCGCAAAGCTGTCGGCGTCGGAGATCGGGACGACCTCGTCGACGAGGTCGGGGTGATAGGTGGTTGGCCAGAAGTCTTCGCCGACACCTTCGACCAAGTAGGGCCGCCCCGAACCGCCCGAGAAGACCGAGGCCTCGGGGTCACCAGCGATGATCTTGATGTCGGGGTTCTGTTCCTTCAAATATCGCGCAACGCCCGAAATCGTGCCGCCGGTGCCAGCACCGGCAACGAAGTGGGTGATCTTGCCATCGGTCTGGCGCCAGATCTCGGGGCCGGTCGTGTCGTAGTGGGCCTGGGGGTTGGTTTGGTTTGAGTACTGGTCAGGCCGGTAGGCACCGGGGATCTCGCTCACCAGGCGCTCGGCGGTCGAGTAGTAGCTCTGCGGATCTTCAGGCGCAACCGCAACCGGGCACACGACAACCTCGGCCCCGTAGGCCCGAAGCAGATCGACCTTCTCGGGAGCGACCTTGTCGGTCATCACAAAGACGGTCTTGTAGCCGCGTTGGTTGGCCACGATGGCCAGGCCGACGCCGGTGTTTCCGCTGGTGGGCTCGACGATGGTGCCGCCTGGCTTGAGCTCGCCCGATGCTTCGGCCGCGTCGATCATTGCGAGCGCCGGACGGTCCTTGGACGAGCCACCCGGGTTTGTGAGCTCGAGCTTGAGAGCAAAGTCGCATTGCAGGTGGCCAGCGATTTTGGGAACCCGTACGAGCGGCGTGTTTCCGATGAGGTCGATGACTGAGTCGGCAATGTCCATGGGGGTGAGTCTACGATCGGATCGACGCCGGACAAGCGAAGCGAGCCTAATGAGTTCATACGAAACGATTCGACTCGACGAGACCGGAGGCGGTGTATGGGAGCTGGTGCTCTCGAATCCGCCCGCGAACGCGTTGAGCAAGCAGATGGCCTTCGAGTTACGCCACGCCGCTGCACAGCTGGCGACGAACCCAGCGGTGCGCGCTGTTGTGCTGTGGGGTGAGGGCAAGGTCTTCTTCGGAGGCGGGGACCTCGTCGAGTTTCAAGCAGGTGGCGACCAGACCCCAGCGAACCTTCACGAAATGACGATCGACTTTCACGGTGCGCTCAGCCGCATGGCGCGAATGAACGCACCCGTTGTGGGAGCGATCACGGGAACCGCCGGGGGAGCGGGCCTGAGCCTGGTGTCGGCAATGGACCTGGTGCACGCGGGGGAGAGCGCCAAGTTCACCATGGCCTACACCGCTGCGGGTCTTACCCCCGATGGGACCTCGACGTTCTTTCTCGCACGCGTCGTGGGCTTACGTCGCGCAAGCGAGTTGGCGCTAACCAACCGGGTGCTCTCGGCATCTGAAGCGCTCGACTGGGGCCTGATCAACGCCGTCCATCCCGACGACGAGGTACTCGACGCCGCTCGCGCTCTCGCAGCCAAGCTCGCCAAGGGCCCGACCAACGCGTTCGGCGGTGCCAAGCGATTGTTGCTCGAAGGAGCGAACTCGTCGCTCGGTGAGGCAATGGAGAAAGAGGCCCTGTCGATCGCCAACCAGTCTCGACACCCTGAAGCCGTCGAGGGCATCGCGGCGTTCTTAGAGAAGCGCAAGCCCGACTTCTCCTAGGTCGTAGCCAACGCTGCTAGGCCTCGACCTACGAGCGCTTGCCCTGGCGTTTCACATCCAAGTCACAGCGCATAACGACACAAATTGCATTAGTGTCATTTGCCAGATGGCAACGACACGACCAAAGCGCACACCAGTTCAAGGCAGGCCTCGTAGGGAGCTAGCCCAGTATTTCGCCAAGATAGAGAGCGAGGGTGGTGAAGAGTCGACAGCGACAACCGCCGAAGTAGTCGACATCATCCGACGTGACCGCGACGCTGGTCGGTAGAAGAAGCGGAGCTAGTGGTGCTCGTGGTCGCTGACACCTCGGTGCTTGTTCCTGCCTTGACGA
>CAZMYN010000029.1:0-11035 GCA_964570495.1 uncultured Acidimicrobiales bacterium
TACCGCAAACAGTCCGACCTCGACGAGTACCCACAAAAGGGTCGTGGCGGTCTCGGCGTTCGCGGCATCAAGGTAAACGAGCAAAAGGGCAAGGTCGTTGCGGCGTTCATGGTTGCCGAGGGCGAAGAGATCATCCTGATCGGCGATGGTGGCACGCTTATCCGAACCGCCGTCGACAACATTTCGGTTCAAGGCCGCAGCGCCACCGGTGTGCGGGTCATGAACGTGAACGACGGACACCACGTCGCAGCGGTTGCCCGCGTTCTTGCTGGTGACGACGAAGACACCGACATGAACGAGGACGGCGAGCCAATCGAAGCTTCGGCTGACGAACTTGCTTCCGAAGGCAACGCTCCCGCTGGGGAATCGTCGGCTGAAGAGGAGTAGCGTCAAAACTACTTTCCCCATGGTCAACTGAATTCACGAGGTTCGGTTATGTCGGGAATTGTCCTGTGGATCAGCGCACTCGCTGTCGCAGTTGCGCTGTCGCTCGGTGTTGCGCAGGTAGGTCTTGCTGCGGTCGAACAGGCCAGAGCAGGCACTGCAGCCGACGCTGCCGCGCTTGCTGGAGCAGGCGCGGGAGAGCGCGCCGCGCGAGAAGCAGCGAGCCAAAACGGTGCTGAACTCGTCTCGATTCAGACGTCGGAATTTGTGACAACAGTGGTCGTTTCCTACCGACGAGCGACGGTTACCGCGAGCGCTGAGCGACTTGTCCTTCCAGTCGCCAAATAATTACACCACTTTTGTTCGGCTTGCCGTTCCGTATTGGGCACTCCAATAGATATAGACTCTCTCGTTGTGACAGCCATCGATGATTCTGAAGAGACACTTCTCGAGGACGCACCCGACGAGGACGTGTTGGCGGAAACAACTGAATCGCTCTTCACCGGCGGACCATTGGCAGAAACAGAAGTAGAAGAAGCTTCTGTTACAGAACCAGAGGTCGAGTCCGTGGCCCTTGCCGCGCCCGCCGTGCTTCCCGAAGAGCGTTCCTCACCGCTGCTTGTGGAGCGCATTCAAGAACGCCGACTCCGCGCCCGCAAAGTTCGCCGACTCGTACGCCATATCGAACCCTGGTCGGTCCTCAAGGTTGGGCTCTTGTTCAACTTCTGCATGTGGGTCGTCTTGATGGTCGCCGGCGTGCTGCTTTGGAACGCTGCCGAGACCGCAGGCACAATCTCCGACATCGAACAGTTCGCCGAAGAGATCTTTGCGCTCGAAGAGTTCGCGTTTGAAGGTGAACAGATCTTCCGTGCAGTCGCCCTCGGCAGCCTCGTGCTCGCCGTTGCTGGCACCGGATTCATGGTCCTCGTAGCGATCTTGCTCAATCTAATCTCGGATCTGACCGGCGGTATTCGAGTAACCGTCGTCGAAGAAGAAACGGCCCGACCCATCTCGACGTTGCCGCGCCGCGGCTAAATCGGTACGGTTTTCTGGCCCCTCGGGGTAAACGCGGGCCTATAGCTCAGTTGGTTAGAGCGCACCCCTGATAAGGGTGAGGTCGCTGGTTCGACTCCAGCTAGGCCCACGGTATTGAAAAAGTCCTGGCGGACTTTTTCAAACTCGCCTTTTCACATCGCTCCGCTCGTGAAAACGCTCTGGCGTTCTTCTTGGTTCCGTAGACGCTTCGCTCCGGGGCAAAACGCTCCGGCAAAGGCACTTGAGGAGTACCGGGCAGCTCGGGCCGCCTAAGCCCCGGGGTTGAGGCGGCTGAGGGTGAAGCCGAGGGTTGTGGCGACCGACATCCAGACAATCGTGGGTGCAATGAGTGCACCGGCACGCCAATCGACCCGCCACGCGGCGACCGTCGCCAACACCACCAAGATGAGCACGCCCAAGAGCCACCACGCCGAGAACGCCAAACGGCCAGGAGCAAAGATCACCGCCTGCCACGCCACTGCGGTGACGAATTGAGCAGCGAGTAGCGCAATCGCCACACCTCGGCCGCCGCGTTCTGAGCTCAGCAACGTGAACAGCGCCAATGCCTGGAGCGTCCACAACGTGAACCAGGCCGCTGGGAAGGCCCAGTCGGGTGGAATCCATGAGGGCTTGGCCAACGACTCAAAGAACGTCACGGTGTAACAGTAAACTGCGCCGATGCACATCTTCCGATTGGTGCGAGGAGCGATTGCCGCACTCGGCATTGCCGCCGGGGTTGCGGGCGCACTGCGCTTGCGTGGCTCTGGGGGAGTCCCGCCGCGCAACGGGGGCTGGCGAGAGCTCACGGGCAACGAGCTCGAGTAAGTGCCACATGTAGCGGTCATCGGCGCTGGTGCGACCGGCACCCGAGTCGCCCGCCAGCTCGCCCACACCTGGCCCGACGTCGAGATCACCTTTGTCGACGATGCAGCCGGCGCTGCTGAAAGCACGGCGCGTGCGCTCGGCTCCAACGTGCGCTCGGTCTACTCGTCGTCGGTACCTGGCCACGCCGAAATAGTGGTCATCGCGACCCGAGCGGGAACCCATGGCCATCTCGCCGCGGCGGCGTTACGCACGGCATCGCTGGTTGTCTCGATCGCCGACGCCCCTGGCGACGTCGATTCGCTTCTGGCGCTCGACCAACGCGCGCAGCAAACAGAGACTCGCATCGTGGTGGGAGCGGGGATGATGCCCGGGCTCACCGACGTATTGGCCGGCCACGGGCGGCGCTGGTTCGATGAGGTGAGAGAGATTCACGTCTCGAAGTTCGGGACGGGTGGCCCAGACTGTGCTCGACAGCACCATCGGGCGCTGAAAGGGATCTGCCTGGATTGGCGCGACGGTGAATGGCGTCGGCGTGCTGGAGGCACCGGCCGTGAGCTTGCATGGTTTCCTGCTCCTGTTCAGGCAGCCGACTGCTATCGCGCTGCGTTGGCCGACCCAAAGCTGCTCTTGCGCCAACACCCCGACGTCGACCGAATCACGTCACGAATGGCGGCAACTCGACGTGACCGTCTCACCATGCACCTCCCAATGCTGCGCAAACCTCACCCCGAGGGCTTGCTGGGCGCTGTGCGTGTGGAACTCAGGGGAGTCAAGGACGGCGGTCATCTCGAGGTCGTACTCGGATGCGCTGAACGTCCTGCGGTTGGAGCAGGCGCGGTTGCTGCATCCGCTGTTTCTGCGCTCGCAAACCCAACCGCACTCAGTGGTGAATTTGGGTCTCGAGGTCTCGCAGAATGGGTGGACCCCACAGCGTTCCTTCACTCGCTCAAAATTCGTGGATTGCGCCCCGAATTGTTTATAGGGGCCGATGAGACCTATTAGATCGTTGAAAACAGGCGGTTTGACCTACCAGATTTCGCTACAGGTTTCCCTCCGGTTCGCCGACCTATACGTCGAAGCGGGATATTTCTAGAGAAATTTCTAAAGCTCTTCCTCAAACGCGCCGAGAACTGTTTTCGTGATGTCGCGGGATTCGATGTCACTCACGGCAAACATCAATATCAAGAGGGAGAAATACAACAATGGGCGCACCAATCGAAGAGCCGATTGATCTAACCGAAATGAACGCGATGATCGAGGCCAACCTGCCTCTGGTCAAGCACATAGTCCTGCAGGTAGCAGTGCACTTCCCACGCCACGTTGAGCGTGAGGAGCTGGCCCGTGCGGGTTCACTCGGCTTAGTCGAGGCCGCTCGCCGCTTCGATGAGAGCCGTGGCGTACCGTTCGACCGGTTCGCCGCACAGCGCATCCGAGGAGCGATCCTCGACGCAGTTCGCGCTGCTGACTGGGCTCCACGTTCGGTTCGTACCCTTGCCCGCAAGCTCGAAGCAACCGAGCAGCGCCTCGCAAGCAAGCTTGGTCGAGTGCCTACCACCGAAGAGATGGCCGAAGCGCTCAGCATGGAAACCAATGAGCTTGCTCGCCTCCGCGACCGCATGTTCCGCTCCGTGGTCCTGGCACTTGAGCACGAAGTTTCCGACGATGTCGACGACGATCTCACCTTGGTTGACGTACTTGTCGACCACGGCGCAATCGAGCCTTCCGAAGAACTCGAGACCCGCGAGCTTCACGCATACCTTCGTGATGCCATTGCGTTGTTGCCCGAGCGTCAACGCCTCGTGATCATTGGCTACTTCCTTGAAGGGCGCACGAGCCAGGACCTGGCCCGCTTCCTCGGTGTGACCGAGAGCCGAATCAGCCAGATCCGTTCCGAGGCAATTCAAATGCTCAAGGAAGGCATCGAAGCTCAGTACCTCGCCGAAGGCACCATGCGCCCCGAGCCACGTGCCCGCAAGCTCGAAGCAACCGAGCAGCGCCTCGCAAGCAAGCTTGGTCGAGTGCCTACCACCGAAGAGATGGCCGAAGCGCTCAGCATGGAAACCAATGAGCTTGCTCGCCTCCGCGACCGCATGTTCCGCTCCGTGGTCCTGGCACTTGAGCACGAAGTTTCCGACGATGTCGACGACGATCTCACCTTGGTTGACGTACTTGTCGACCACGGCGCAATCGAGCCTTCCGAAGAACTCGAGACCCGCGAGCTTCACGCATACCTTCGTGATGCCATTGCGTTGTTGCCCGAGCGTCAACGCCTCGTGATCATTGGCTACTTCCTTGAAGGGCGCACGAGCCAGGACCTGGCCCGCTTCCTCGGTGTGACCGAGAGCCGAATCAGCCAGATCCGTTCCGAGGCAATTCAAATGCTCAAGGAAGGCATCGAAGCTCAGTACCTCGCCGAAGGCACCATGCGCCCCGAGCCACGTGGACGTTCAGCTCGTCGCAAGGCCGCTTACGTCGATGCAATCGGCGATCGCAGCGATTGGCACGACCGCATGGAACAGATCACCCTCATCGAGTCGAGTGCTCCTGAGGTAAAAGCAGGCTTGCCGCTGTCCTAATCCGCAGTCGGAAAATCTGTGGTTGCTCAGCCGCGAATACGCGGCTCAGCAACCACAGATTTTGCCGTTTGGCTACTCGCCGAAGATTGTGGCGAGGACTTCGTTGTGGATGTGGCCGTTCGTGGCAACGAAATGCTTGCCCTGTTCCCAAGGATTACCGAATTGATCGGTGACCTTGCCGCCCGCTTCGGGGATGATGACCTGCATTGGAGCGACATCCCAGATGTTCACGTAGGGGTCGATCATTGCCTCGGTACGGCCGGTGGCAAGTAGTACATAGCCGTACGCGTCGCCCCAAGTCCGAAGCGTGAGCGGGCTGTCGATGAGCCGGTTGCGGGCAACGGCGTCTTCGGGCCACCACTCGAGCCCACTCGTCATTGCGTAGCTGTTCTCGATCGAGGCAGTCTCGTTGACGTGGACCTCTCGGCCGTTGTGGGTACAGCCCAGACCACGACCCGCAGCGACGACTTCGTCGAGGGCAGGCATCACCACAACCCCGATCGCTGGTCCGTGTTCGTCGAGGACCGAAAGCAGCGTTCCGTAGAGGGGAACTCCGTGGGTAAAGCTCTTCGTCCCGTCGATTGGATCGATGATCCACGTGCGGCCGCTGGTGCCGTCGCGCTTGTCTTCCTCTTCGCCAATAATGGCGTCGGTGGGGAAGGCCTGACCAATCTGGTCGCGCAAGTAGCGCTCGGCTGCTTTGTCGGCTTCGGTCACCGGTGAGCCGTCGTCCTTGGTATCGAACTCGACCGTTCCACGGTCGAACCACTTGCGGGTGAGCGCGCCCGCGCCCGTCGCAAGTTCAACCGCCAAGTCGACAAGACTCTGCTCTACTTCAGGGATAGCCACGGGCGCATACTCTACTTTCCCCGCGGGTTTCACCACTCGATGTGACGCCTATACACCCCAGGATTGGACGTTCTGCTCGCCGGTTTCCGCCGTTGCGTTCTCGGCACTGGGGTAGCGCAGGTCGATGTTTTCGGGAGTGTCAGCGGTTGCGATTTCATAGCCCGCCAGGGGGTGGTGCGACGCAATCCAGTCGTCGAGCTCGTTCCATTTTGCGAACAGCCACTCGATCAGGTCATCACGATCGGTGGGGACCTCTGAGCGCGGGTAACGCCAGGCCTTCAAGCGGATCGAGTGCGTCGCGCCCATATTGGCTGCGATCTCCTTCAGTGTTCCGAAGGGCTCGAACCCGACGTGGCCAAGCATGATCACGTCGGCGTCGGGGGCGCCTTCAAGGAAGGCAACCGTGCCCGCGGGCCGCGGCGGCAAGACATAGTCCATGGTCTCGGACCACGGAATGCGTTCCGGGTTCTTCTCGGCGATGGAAGCAAGGGCACGGGCCTTGCGTTCTGGACTGAAGAAGGTGCCCTCCGGGAAGATGACCCCATTCACCTTCTCACCGATTCGCGCTCCCAGCTCACGTATCGGAGCGAGTTCGGCTTCGAGGTCGTCGGGGGAGCGGCTCACAAACACATGGCCCATCCGCTGCCCGACGATGTCCAAGTTCGGCTCCCACCGAAGTTCCTCTTTCATCGTGTAGAGCGTGGTCAGGCCGCGCTGGCCAAACAGTGACGCGGGAACCAACGCGTCGAGGAAACTGCGATGGCGGCCGATGACGATGGCGTTGCCGCCGAGGAGAGACTCGTCGAGCTCGCTGGTGTCGATGGGAAGCGGTGTGATTCGAGAGATCACCTTCATCATCGTGCTTGCCCACCACGTCATGAGCCAACGAAGACGCCGCTGGCTCTTGATGCCCCACACGTTGGTCCCGAACGGTGAAATCACCCAGTTTCCAAAGATGAGCACTCGGCCGACCGCGTCGACGACGATGAGCCCCGAAACCAGCGCTACGCCTCGCGTGCGGCGCAGGCGGGGCGTGCGTGTGACGACATCGACAACAAGCGCGACGATGAGCGCAATCGGGCTGATGAACGGCACGAGAAGTCCTGCCAAGAGCAGAATTCCGACCGAAATCGGCCGCCGCAACCAGGGTCCTGGTATCTCCGAAGACACGTCTAAAGAGTAAGAGGAGAGTGATCTTTCGCTCTAATCGAATGGCAAATCAATGAACTTCGCTTCAATTCGGCGTCGTTTCGGTCGTAAAGCAGGGTATGGGTGCACCAAGCCGGTTAACTGAAGTGGTGACGTCGGATGAAACATCCGCTTTCGGCCGCTGGCGTTCTGCAGTCAACGTTCAGCTGACCGACCTGAAATCACCACCAAAGCCCACATTGGGTGATGTCATTGCCGGTCTGAGCGTGGCGCTGGTGGTTATCCCGCAGTCGTTGGCGTACGCCGGGCTCGCTGGCTTGCCGCCGGTCCTCGGGCTTTTTGCCGCAGCGTTCCCGCTGCTCATCTTTGCAGTGTTTGCCTCGTCGCCGTACCTGCAGACCGGGCCCGTCGCTCTCACCAGCTTGCTGACCGCTGGCGCACTGGCTGGCGCTGGCCTCGAAGCCGAGACCAGCGCCTACATCGGTGCGGCTGCGATCTTGGCGCTGATCGTTGGCGTGATCCGTCTACTTCTTGGTCTCGGCCGGTTGGGTTCGATTGTCTATGTCATGGCCGAGCCGGTGACGATGGGCTTCACGTCAGGAGCCGGAATTGTCATTCTCTCCTCGCAGTTGCCTCGCGCCCTCGGCGTCACGCTCCCCGCCGAGGTGGCCGACCGGGCGAACCCGATCTCTCGAGCGCTCTGGTCGCTAATGAACCCGGGGGAGTGGACCTCGGGCGCCCTCGTCATCTCCGCAATCACCCTGTTCTTCATGCTGCAGGGCAAAAAGATCCACCGGCTGTTTCCTGGCGTGCTCGTCGCGGTGATTGTTTCGCTCGCCTACTCGCGCATCGTCGACTACAACGGGCCGGTCATCCCCGATATTGAGCCGGGATTGCCGACCTGGAGCCTCGACCTACCGTGGTCGAGCACCGGGTCGCTCATTGTTGGAGGCATTGTGATTGCCTTGGTCGGGTTTGCCGAACCGGCGTCGATCGCCAGGCACTTCGCCAACGAAGAACAGAGCCACTGGTCTTCATCGCGTGAATTCTTTGCCTCGGGCTTGGCCAATATCGTCGCTGGCGTCACCGGGGCCTATCCCGTGGGCGGTTCGTTCTCCCGCAGCTCGGTCAACCGGTTTGCTGGCGCCGAGACCCGTGCCAGTGGTGCGATCACCGGCGTGGTCGTGCTCGCGTTCTTGCCGTTCACGTTCTTGCTCGATCGTCTGCCCGAAGCGGTTTTGGGTGCAATTGTTGTTGGCGCCGTGCTCAGCCTCGTCAAGCCGCGACGGATGATTGGACTACGGAGCCGATCGAAGTGGCAGGCGTCGCTCGCGTGGATCACGTTCGTCGCCACGCTCCTCACTCCGCCCAACGTGCAGTACGCCGTGATCATCGGTGTGCTGCTCACGGTGGCGTACCACGTCTTCCGGCCGTTCCATATCGACGCCGAAAGCACCACCGAGGGACTGCACCTACGCCTACGGGGTCTCTTGTGGATGGGCACGCTCACCAAGCTCAACACCGAACTCGTCAAGGCCATCGAGAACGACGCTGGCAGCGGCCCAATCACGGTCAGCCTCGACCGCAGCACCGCCATCGATTCCTCCATCGCCCAGTCGATTGCCGCGGGCCGCGAGGCCGCCGAACGTGCTGGACGTCTGTTCGTCGTGGTCAACCCACCCTTTGGCGCCGAGCCGATTCTCGCCAACTACGACATAGAGGTCGAAGCCGTCGAGACCGTCTAGGTTCTTTCGACCACGGCAAGTTGGTATCCTCAGCTGCTGTACGCAGCACGCTGCGACACGGAGAGGTGGCCGAGTCAGGTCGAAGGCGCTCCCCTGCTAAGGGAGTAACTCGGGAAACTGGGTTCGTGGGTTCAAATCCCACCCTCTCCGCCACAAAGTTGCGATTCAAATTGTGGGTCTGGGCACGCTGATCGAGCTCAGGCCCACAGTCTGTTTTGGCGGAGGCCCCAGCCGTGCTAGCTCGGAAGTTTCGACACGCCGTCGCCGGTGAGTTCGGCGCCTACGTCGCGGCGGTTGATGCCGAGCAGGATTGCTTCGCCTGTGCCGCTCACAAGAGCACCGTCACCCCATGACCAGTCGAGGTCGGTGGCCTCTAAGCGGAGACCCTCGATGTCCGTGGGCTCGACGTGCATCTTGCGCTGTTTGTGCGTGGTCACCCAGTCGAGTCCGTAGCGCAGAGCCTCGGAATCGAGTTCGCCGTCGAGGCCCAGCGGTCGGCGCACGTCTTGGGTATGAACGAGCGCGTCGACGATCGTCAGGCCCGACGAGAACGACTTGATTGGAGCGGTCTTGGAAGCGTTTGCTCGCAGCGACTTCGAGATCGCGGGAGCGCCCATGGCCTTGTACTTGTCAGCGTTCGCCGCCCATGCCTTGTCGACGTCGAATCCGCCCTTGGCCATGCTCATCATCATTTGGGGCAGAGATAGCTCGACGAAGCTCACCAAGTGGGCCGCTACATCGAGCGGCGTCCAGTTCTTACACAGGGTTGTGGCAGCCAGCTGTTCGTCGCTCAGGCTGTCGAGCACGTCGGCGAAGTCGGTCCGTGATTTTGCAACGAGATCCCATCGATCTTGCATAGCGTTTCCCCCGCTAGTTCTGGCGTAGTTGGTTGCTCCCTCGACGACTGGCTTAGCGGAATTTGGACACATTGGCCATCTGGTGGGCCGGGTACGTCAGAGGGAGGTGAGATATCCGATACTGGTCGGGTACAGAGTTTCCACTTGAGCGGAGAGTGGTAGTGGAGATCGAGGGCTACGACAATTTCGAGTTGATCGGGTCGGGCGGCAACGCGCACGTGTATCGCGCGACAGCCACAGATACGGGCAGCATCGTGGCGCTCAAGGTCTTGCGCGGGGCTGGCGACGAGGCAGTGAATCGCCGGTTCGCACGCGAGCGCACACTGATGGCCGAGCTCGACACGATCGATCATGTCGTGCCGGTTCACGATTCGGGGTTCGCGACCTCCGGTGACCCGTATCTCGTCATGCCGTTGTTCTCCGGAGGGTCACTGCAGCACCGGCTGGCCGAAGGCCCCATGCCGTGGCGCGAGGCGGTCGAGACGGTCAAGACAATGGCCGAGTCGATTGCGTTGGCCCATGCGAAGCGCATTCTGCATCTCGACATCAAGCCCGCGAACGTTTTGCTCGACGACGAAGGCGAGGCGTGGCTCGCCGACTTCGGAATTGCCGAGATGATGGGTTCGACGACATCGATGTCGGCCCAGATGATGACGCCGGCGTTCACTCCACCCGAGCGCCTCGAGGGGGCCAAGCCCGGTGAACAGACCGACCTCTATGGTTTGGTCGCAATGTTGTACGCGCTGATCACGGCGCGCGCTCCGTACGTGGACGATGAGACCGCCGGGCCGATGCCCGTGATGATGGCGATCATGCGCGACCCGGTTCCGGTGGCCAATTTGCCAGCTGAGATCCCCGAGTCGGTTCGCAACCTGATCTTGCGGGGCATGGCCAAGGACCCACAACATCGTCCAAGAAGCGCCATTGAGCTGGTGGGCTTGCTCGCTGATGTGCTCGCAGGCCGCCCGGTCGACGCGCCACCTGCGATCGTCGACACGGGGCCATCTCATCTCGAAACTGAGGCCGCCCCCGTCGGGGCAACGGTGGCGAGGAGTGTTGGTGGTTATGCAGCAGCGCCTGCACCGGTCGACCAGGGTGACGAGTCCAAGCGCCGACGGGGCCTGTTCGCCCTGGCATCGGTCCTGGCCATTGTCGGAGTGGGGATTGGGGCCTTTGTGCTCTGGCCCGACTCCGATGTCGCCGAGACAGCAGCCAACGCGGTCGTCGCGACCGAGGAGTCGGTCTCGGAGACAGCGGCCTCCGTCGACCCAGCCAAAGATGAGGTGTTTGTGGAGGGGACACCATCGACCGATCCTTCCGGTGAGCAAACAGCTGACGTTGAACAGGGAGTTGTTTCCGAGGTCGCTAGCGCGGCGCTTGAAGACGGAGAAACCGAGAACGCGGCGGAGGCTGTCGACCCAGAACCGACGGTGGCTGAATCGAGCTCGTCGACCACGCCTGCCCAGGGTGATGACACGACGACGCAGCGCCCCACAACCACGACAGCGCAGCCAACAACCACGCAAGAAGATCCAACGACGACGCAGCGGCCCTCGACAACTACAACGGAACGCCCCACGACCACGACAATTACGACGGAACGCCCCACGACCAC
>CAZMYN010000029.1:11135-21214 GCA_964570495.1 uncultured Acidimicrobiales bacterium
ACGGAACGCCCCACGACCACGACAATTACGACGGAACGCCCCACGACCACTACGGAACGACCAACCACAACGGCGACCAGCACCACAACGACGACGACAACGACCACCACGACCACAACCACGATTCCCCCAGAGCCCGAGCTCGAAGCTGGCTTCGTGGCACAGGCCGGACCGACGGGGTCCGAGCAGACAATGAGCTTCGCCAACATCACCATTGGTGAGGCCGTGTCGTATCGATGGGATTTCGGCGACGGTGCAAGCAGTACAGCCCGAGCTCCGACCCACACCTACGCGAACCCTGGCTTGTACAGCGTGACCATCACCGCGACGGGGCCGACCGGAAACTCCGATTCGGCAACCCACAGCGTTCGAGTCGATTCGAACACCCGGGCGTTGTTCGAAGCGGGCTGGACCGCAAGTGCACAAGGTTCACCCAACCAACAGACGCTGAACTTCCGGTCGATCACGATCGGCGAAGCCAGTTCGTTTGCCTGGGACTTTGGTGATGGTTCAACCGGTTCGGGCGAGACGGTCAGCCACACCTACACAACACCGGGGGTGTACACGGTCACCCTCACCGCCTCGGGGCCCGGCGGCTCGGGAACCGCGACCCACACCGTTCGAGTCGACCCGGGCGGATAGCCCACGATCTGGTCAACACATAGGCTGACGCCATGTCGATTCGCTCGTTGTACATCCCACATGGGGGTGGGCCGATGCCGCTACTCGGCGATCCCGGTCATCTCGAATTAACCGAATACCTCACTGGCCTGGAGGCCGAGATTGGTAGGCCGACGGCGATTGTTCTCGTGAGCGCCCACTGGGAAGAACCGGCTCCGACGGTCACCACCAACCCGAACCCCGATCTGTATTTCGACTACTACGGCTTCCCGCCCGAGACCTACGAGTACACCTACCCCGCGCCCGGTTCGGTCGAGCTTGCCGACAAACTCGCTGGGGCCCTGCGCACCGCGGGCCACGAACCGCGCATGGACGCCGAGCGTGGCTTCGATCACGGGATGTTCGTGCCCATGATGTTGATGTACCCGATGCGGGGATCCCCGTTGTTCAGCTGTCGCTACTGCAAGGTCTCGACGCTGCTCGTCATATCGAGCTCGGCGAGGCGATTCGCCCTGCGCTCGACGATGGTGTGTTGGTGCTGGGTTCTGGCCTGAGCTTTCACAACATGGATGCGTTCGGTTCTGCGGGAGCTGCCGACCCCGACAACGATCGGTTCGATGAGTGGCTCGAGCAGGTGTGTACGGGCTCGTCAACAGAAGCTGAACGTCGTGAGGCGCTCGTTGGGTGGGAGAGTGCGCCGGCTGCGCGCTACAACCATCCGCGCGAGGAGCATCTCGTGCCTCTTCACGTCTGTTACGGCGTGGGCGGAACCGCTGCGACCCGCACGTTCGACGGGAACACGCTCGGCAAGCACGTTGCTGGCTACGCCTGGAGCTAACAATCCCGACGCAATAGCGGCGTGAACTGGCGGTGGGGGTAGGTCGCTTGGCCTATGGGGTGGCTTCCCCGTTGAGTCGTGGCCCCAAATTCCGATTCCATAGGTGACAACACGACCACGTATTCACGGAAGCGGGCTTTCCCGAAATGGCTACCAACACCACACATCGACAGATTCGCAAATGGCTCGCAGCGGGCGCTCTCGCCGTTGCCTTGGCAGCATGTGGAGGCGACCAAGATGCTCCCGAAGCTCTTCCGCTCGCCAGTGACGAACCGACCGGGTCGGAGATCGCTGTCGACACTGCCGCCGACGAACCGACTGACGACGACGTCCTTGACGGGCAGGTCATCGAAGACGAGTTGGACGAGGAGCAATCGATAAGCGCACCTGCGTCGACCGTTGCCCCGACGACAACCGTGCCCGCAACCACGACCACTACCACCACAACAACTTCGACGACCACGACCACTGCACCGGTCGCGGCGCCAACGCCGATCGAACCGACGGTCACGGTCGAATGTGCAACCACTCCGCCACACGTATCGATTGGCTTTGGTGACCCCGAGATCGACCTTGACTGGACCATTGTTGGTTCGCAGCATCCGGGTGGCACTGGCTTGCCAAGCGTCGTGACCGAATGGGCGGCGGGTCCGGTGACTCCAGTACTGCCGCTCGACTTCGACATCGACCCAAACACGATTCTGATCACCGCAACAACAACCAATGCCGATGGCGATTCCGCAGAAACACAGGTCAGCGTCTCTCGATTCGACAGCTGCCCAGTAGCGAATTCGCTCGCTGGACGAACGGTCGATCAGATCGATTGCACGACCGGAGCGTTCGTCTTCCGTGAGCGTTCCCGTGACATCTTGGTAGACGGCGAGCCCTACGACGACAGCCTCGTCATCAATTCGGTTGTCATCGATCGCTGGAATGGTGTCGACGAAGAGCTGCCCGTCAACCCCGGCGGCGTGTACTGGGTCCCCAACTGGAACGGCTACGAAGAACTAAAGGCCATCGTCACCTTCACCGACATTGCCGGCACGCACGAAGAACACATCAATAGCCTCGGGTGCGGTGTGAGTCCCTTCGGTGTCGAAATTGGATCGAGCTACAACGTTTGCTCTGACGAGCGTCTTTACATTGCGTACCCCGATGACCTTGTCTCGAACGTCGACCTCGATGGAGCCGAAGCCAACAGCTGCTCGTTCTTCCGAGTCGGCCCCGTTGATGGCCACCGCGATCACAACGTGACCATCACCTCGTTGGGAAGAATGACCCTCGACGAAGCGCAGGCTGCACTGTTATCCAACCAGGCCTTCGTGATCACCGACGAGCAAGTCATCGATCGCAACGCCTTTTCCAACCCGGCCTCTGGACTACGACGAGATTTCGAACGTCGAGGATTCGAGCTGTCAATCCACGGCGAAACCGAGCTCAGTGCCGTCAGCAAGGTCTGGCTTATCGACCTTGACGGCGAGATCTTGGAGGTGAGGTCGGACTTCGCTGGCCTCGACATCATCGACGGCATGGTCAACTCGATGCAGTTCGTCGTCCAATAGTTACCGTTCGATTTCGACGGGAGCTCGTAGAGGCTAAAGATTTCACGGACTTCAGCCGAGAACGAACATTACGAAATAGTTACCGTTCGATTTCAGTATGACGGTCCAAATCGATAAGAATGACACTCCGTGACCTCAAATAGATTCTTCATCACCTCTAAGCGGCGTCGACGTCACGGCATCCGTGGCGTCGCGATCACCCTCGCTCTCTGCCTCGCTGGCGCAGTTGTAGCGATTGCTCCTACGGCCGCCCAGTCCAACGACGGCGTCATCTTCGGTGCGGCATCGTCGCCTCGAAACGGCGAGACCCAGATCGAGTCGATCCAACGACTCGAACGTCAACTCGGTACGACGCTGCCATTCGTTCGGGTGTTCGAACGGTGGGACTCGGTAATCGACAACCGCTACAACAACTGGATTGTCGACGGTGGCCGCGGAATCTTGATGTCGATCAAGCCACAGCGAGAGAACGGTCAGATCATCACCTGGCGCAGTATCGCGAACGCTCAACCCGGCTCGGCCTTGCACAACGACATGTTGCGCTTCGCACGCGAGTTGAAAGCGGTCGACGGCGATGTGTGGTTGGCGTTGCACCATGAGCCTGAGGCGCAGACCGACGCGTGGGGCAGCCCTGCCGACTTCCAAAACGCGTGGCGCAAGATCCACTCGGTGCTGGAGGGACAGAACGTCGATGTCGACTGGGTGTTGACCATGACGGCCTGGAGCTTCGCGGTGAACACCTCGGATCGCCGATCGATCGGAAACTGGTATCCGGGTGGAGCGTTCGTCGACTTCATCGGAGCCGATCTCTACAACTGGAATCAGTGCCGCAACCCACAAGAGGTCTGGCGCACGCTTCGTTCCGGTCTCGATCCCGTCATGAACTATGCCGAGGCGCGCGGCAAACAAGTCATGCTTCCAGAGTTCGGTGTGCACGCTTCCAACGGGCAAGCAAAGGCAGATTGGCTCGACGACGTTCGATCGTTGATGAAAGAGCCGAGGTACGCCCGGGGCGTCGCGGCGATCAGCTATTTCGACTCGATCGACCCTGGGGTGCCGGGTTGCCAGTGGCCATTCGAGACGAGTTCGCAGTCATTGGCTGCGGGGCAGCGCCTTGCTCAAGATCCGTTCTTCGGTGGCTCCGGTGGCAGCACTCCCGCTCCGGCACCCACGACAACCCGAGCCCCGGCACCCACGACAACGACGACCCGGGCACCAGCACCCACGACAACGCGAGCACCGGCTCCCACGACAACGACGACCCGGGCACCAGCACCGGCTCCCACTACTACTAGTGCGCCAGCTCCTGCCCCTTCGCCAGCTCCGACTCCAGCCCCCGCGCCGAGTCCTTCACCGGCTCCAAACCCCTCGCCAGGTCCAACTCCAACGCCGGTGATGTGCGGCGGGCAGGTTGCCACCATTGTCGGCACGTCCGGCGGTGACGTGCTACGAGGCACTGACGGGCCAGACGTGATTGCTGGACTGCAAGGCAACGACGTCATCCAAGGTCTGGGCGGCGACGACATCTTGTGCGGTGGCACCGGTAACGATTCGATCTTCGGTGGCCAAGGCGCCGACACGCTCTATGGCGCGCAGGGTGCCGACGCGCTCTACTCGGCTGATCTGAACGACCGCAACGACTCAGATGGTGCTCGGATCTTTGGCGGCGCTGGCCCTGATCGCATCTTTGGCTCGAACCGCTGGGATCGTGCTCAGGGTGGCGACGGAAACGATCAGTTCTTGATGTACGAGGGTCGCGATTGGATTCGTGGTGGCGCGGGCAACGACCGGATCACCGGTGGCGGCGCGATCGACGATGTGCGCGGCGGACCTGGACGCGACTGGATTGCGGTCTCTGCAGGTGACGATGTGCGTGGTGGTATCGGCATCGATACGTGCACGAACGCTCATACCGGAGCACGCGCCTGGAGCTGCGAGCGCAACTAGCGCGCGGGGCCATTGCGGCCCTGTCCCTTTCCTGGCCGCGGCACCACCAAGGTGTCTGTCCCATTGGTGTTCTTTGACGAGATCGTTATCTAACGATTGCGTCAAAGGAGACGGAACCATGAACGACGAAGAACCCGACAGCCTCGCCGAGCTCCGGGACCTTCTAGACGGCGACTACTACTTGGGGATCTCGGTGGTGCTCGAGGAGCTACTCGGTGCCGATCTGGCGTCCAGTTCGGTGCGGGCGGCTGGCGAAGATGTCGTTCTCATCATCGGGCCGCCGCGCTCGGGCAAGAGTACGGGAATCATCATTCCGAATGTGTTGCTGCACCGGGGGGCGGTAGTCACGACGAGCACGAAGCCCGATGTGTTCTTGGCCACGAGAGCGGTGCGCCGCCAGCAAGGCACGGTGTATGTCTTTGACCCGACGGGTTCGGTCGAGGTTCCCCGTTGGGCAAATCGTGTGAGGTGGGACCCGGTCCACGGGTCAGCATCGTGGGACGCTGCCCGCGCCGCGGCGCGAGACATGGTGTTTGCCGCATCTCGATCCGGGAGTGTTCGCAACGAAGACTTCTGGAATGGGCGCGCTGCTGCTCTCATTGCGCCGTTGTTGTTGTTGGCCAACCGTCATGGCACATCGATGGATTGGGTGTGCTCGGTCGTAGCCAGCGATCAGCACGGCAACTTCGCACGGCAGCTCGAGATGTTCGGAGAGGGCCATGCCGCGACGTCGCTGCGATCCATCACGATCGCCGCCAGCGAAACGCTGGCCAGCATCATAACGACCGCGGCGAATGCGCTCGACCCATGGACGCGAGAAGACCCGGCCAAAGATTGCGATGTCTTCGATATAGAGGCCTTTGTGAGATCGTCCGACACCGTCTATGTCGTGGGCTCGGGCTTCGACAATGCGCCAGTCGCCCCCGCGATCTCGGCCTTTGTGGGCGCGACCACCCGTGCCACTTACCGATCGTGGAAACGTGGACACGATCGGGTGTTGTTCGCACTCGACGAGGTAGCCAACATTGCGCCACTCCCGAATCTGCCATCGATCATGGCCGAAGGCGGCGGGCAGGGGGTGAAGCTCATGATTGCAATCCAGGACTTGTCGCAAGCTAGATCGCGTTGGCCGAGCGAGTCGGCGGGATTCTTGACGTTGGCTCGCAACATTGTGCTGCTCCGTGGACTGCGCGAATTTCACTCGTTGCAGGAGCTGTCGTTGTTGAACGCAACCTCGAGCGCCTTTCGACACGGTGCACCTGGCGCGCTGGCGCCAGAAGCCATCGCAATGTCTCCCGCCGATCTCAGCTCCCTCGACTTTCCAATACCTGACGGCCGTATGCCAGCCATGGCCGTGATCCCAGGCGGCTGGTCGCTCATGTCGCTGCCACCGGCGTACTCGCCGGAGCACTTCATGACCGTTGTCCATCCCAGCGACTCGGCTCGACGCCAGGGCCGAAGCACCTAGGGCGACCTACCAAAATTGCGCGACCTATATCGTGAGCGGGTGCGTGCTAGTTGTAGGTCGGCGGGGGCGAAGGGAGATTCAACGATGAATCAAACTGGTGACGAAGCGTTGTTCGGCGATGTGTTCGACAGCCTGGTAAAGCAGTCGGGGTACGCGTCGCCGCAGGCGCTGTGCCGGCACACAAATGCGTTGCACGCGCGCTTGTTCGGAGCGACCCGCGCAAGCAATGACCGTGCTCATCGCAATGATGAGGCTCCGTATTCGACGAGCACAGCAAAGTCGTGGCGACACCTCGACCATGGCCCGAAACGGTCGGAGATGTTGTACGGGTTTTGCGTGTCGTTGGCGCGGACCGGAAAGGTCGACGTTGGCGACATCGAACGCCTGCTCGCGGTCACCGACCGCCCGTTGGCGAGCGTCGCGCTCCACGCCGATAGTCGCACCGACGAAGGCACGTTTGCTCGCTTGCTTGCCGACTGGGTCGATTCGACTCGACCGATGGTCGACATTGTCGAAGAGGAGATCGGTCGCCGAAACGATGGTGTGGTGATGGATCTTTCCTTGAGCAGCCGAGCCGACCCGTACCATCTTTCTGCCCTGCGCCTCTTGGGCATTGGCATTGGACAAAACGCCGGACACACCGCGATCGTGCTGCCGACCTTTGATGCTCCTAACGATGTCGTTGCCATGCGTGACGTTCGCAATGATGGACATGCGCTCCACGACGTGCGGGCCGCGTGGGACGTCAACACGTCGATCGGGTTCAACGGTGGGGCCCGCCAGCCCGCGCTTCTTCTCAGTGCCGACCGATTTGTTGAGCAACTTTTGGAGTTGCCAAAGACCGGGAACATGACGTTCGCCGGGCACGGACGGGGCGAGGTCGAGGTTTCGTCGTTCGTGATCATTGGTTTGTTCTCGAGCCCAGCTACGAAGGCCCTCTGTAAGTTCGCGAACAACAAAGCAGCGTGGACGGGTTCGCCGATTTGGATCGAAGATGCCGAATCACTCAGCGACCGCAAGCTCATCGTGCGTAACCCGGTGTCTGGAGAAGCGTTTCGGACAGTCTCTGGTGATATGCGACAAGGCCCGGATGCTCGTGACTACGCAGTGATTTCGCGAATGACGTTCGCCGACGTCACGATCTCGATCATCGGCGGATTTTCTACGCTTGGCACGGCGAAAGTCGGTGACTACATCACGCGTCTCGGCTCGTACTGGACGCCCGAACTCGTCGAATTGGCCGCTGACCCTGATCGGGATTTCGTAACGCTCCTCAAGACGCCACCGTCAGGTGTCCGTTTCGATGAGTCGCTGTTCGAGCATCACTCGAATGGTGCGGTGAAGAGTCCAATGTCGTGGCCGCGGGACCGGGGCCGGAGCCTTGCGAGTGTCGTCTCGTCGATCAAGCGCCAGGGAGAAACCAGGCCCGGTCTGTAGTTCTCGAGCTAACCCGAGACGTCGTCGAGTGCGGTGATCTTGGTAGGCGTCAAACGCACGACCAATTCACCCGGAACTCCATTGCGAGCACCGAACTCTTCGGCGCGATCGGGTCCCATGTATCGACCGCCGATCTCGGTCGCCAATGAGCGCACCTTGTCGAGGTCGTCCTCGAAGCTGATCGTGCCGTCGATCTTTACGAACGCATACGGGGGCTCTTCGAGATCGACCAGCAGACACGCCCGACCCTCGCGGGCCATTGCTTTGGCCTTGCCAGAGTCTTCATGTGTGTTGAACACGATGTCGTCGCCATCGAGAGTGAACCAGATCGGTGCCACATGCGGCGCGCCCGACTGCGATACCCACGCCAGCTTCCCCGTCCGTGTCCCGGTCAGGAGAAAGGCCTTCGTTTCTGCTTCCGTCATCTCACGCATGCGGCGATGATACGGGCCTAGGGCCGCAGGTGCTGAGGGAGTGATGCGTTGAGAGCCTGGCTGTATGCGTCGTAGCCACGCGCGGTCGGGTGGAACGAGTTGGCAGCGACGGAGATCGACCAGGGCACGAACTCGGTGTCGTTGACGAAACGCTCACCGCTTCGTTCGGTTTGGCAGGCGCCGTGATCATCGAATGCGTCTTCGATGTCGACGAACTCGATATCGCCGCTGTGGTTCGCTGCCGCAGCGTTGACCGCTGCTTCGAGACTGTCGTTGAGCTCGCGGGCTGCGCCGTCGAGATAGTCGGCTTCGTTGCGGTCGATGCCGGTTACGCCGAAGCACCACGGCGAGCGCTGCATGAGCTCGGGATAGCCCATTACTCGGATGTGCGCTCCGGGGGCTGATGTTGCGATTTCGTCGACGAGTGCGGCCATCTGGTCGCTGACGTTCGCCATGTTTGCGACCTGGTTGAGGCTGCGGCGCTCACAACTCAAGTCGCGCAAGATGCAACGCAGCAGTAGGTCGGGCCACATCTCGTCACGTTCGGTCAGCAGGTCGTTGCCGCCTGCGGTGAGCACGACGAGGGTGCCCGTGCCGTCGCCGGGAATCGACGCGCTGGCGGTTCGGAATTGCTCGACGACATCGGCAATGCCTGCGCCGCCGCATGCCTGAAACTCAAGCGGCACATCGAGTTGGGTGGCGAGGCGCCCACCGGGAACGGCCGACGTGTCGAAGTAGCCGGGCTGCAAGCACTCGCCTCCACCGACTGAGGCAAAGCGCGACAGCACGCCGTAGCCAGCCGAGTACGAATCGCCGAGCTGCACCACCTGGGTGATTTCGGGCGTATCGGCTGACACCGGTGCCGACAGTGCCAGCACACTGGCAAACACGGTGCAGATGGTTAGGACGGCTGCTTTCCCCCAAGGTTTCACGTGGGTAAGGCTAGAGCAGACGGCGCCGCAATATGAGTCGCGGCGGCTATCCCGACACGAGTTGCTCTGGCAGGAAATCCAATCGACCAGTCAGAACGAACGAATTGGTCGGCAGCTCTACATTGCCGACCAGCGTGGTGACTTGCCCGACCATGTTGATCATGCAGCTATCGAGGTCGACGGGGAATGGCTCCCCTCCGATGGGCCCGAAGTAATTGGGATTACCCGCAAAGTTGGAGGCAAGGGCATCGATCGCGCAATGGTACGGCCCCTCGTCGCAGCGGTAGTTCGCCGCAGCGAACTGAACGCTTGGCCCCTCGGCGCTGGTTTGGCCGCCCCAAAAGTGAGCGAAGAAGTTGCTGAACTCTCGGTCGTCTTGTGGAACCAGTTGTGAAGTCAGGTTGTACCGCACCGCTCGTGGCGCAGGAGTGGCCGCCAGCGGTGTCGTTCCTAGCTCGAAGCCGAGGCTCGTCGCGTTTGGTTGGGCCGCGCACGACACGACCCCCCAGGCAATAATCTCGCCCTGATTCGCGACGATGACGGCTCCGGTTTGCTCGCCGACAAAGGTCGACACCTCGTCGTTGCTGACGGCGAGTTCTTCGAAGACATCGGGAGCGCCCAGCAGGTCGGTTGCCCATGTCGAAGAGAAGCCGAGTTCGACTTGCTCGGCAAAGTCGATGAACTGTTGGTCTGGTGACGGCCCAACAGTCGTTGTTGTCGTCGGTGCAGCTGTAGTGGCGGTGACGATTGTTGGGGCAGCGGTCGTTGCCGTGACGACCGTCGGCGGAACGGTCGTGTCGACCTCGGCTTCGGCTTCGGCGACTGGTTCGGCCTCGGGCA
>CAZMYN010000030.1:0-20936 GCA_964570495.1 uncultured Acidimicrobiales bacterium
GGACGCGATCGCGAGGTTGGCCGGGGCGTCGAGCAAGTTGTCGAGCGCTCGGGCAATCCCGCCGATGTTGAGGCGCAGCAGCCGTCGTGAGCCGAGCCACATCGCTTCGTGCTGGGCGCCCGGGTCGGCGAGCAAACGAAGAGCAACCGAATCGCCGGTGTCGACGAGAGATGGGAAGGCGTCGACTACTTGGCCAGCGGCCTCGGTGCGAATCTGTTGGGGGATGTCGCCGAAGGTCCACGTGGTTTGCCCTTCGGAGGTGAGCGCATGCTCGGTCGCCTCAAGGCCGTCGGCGACTTCACGAGCGAGCTGGGTACGCAGAGCGTCGAGGTCTCGACCTTGGGCAATGAGGTTGCCGTCGTCGCCGACGACCCGGTAAATCGGCCGTAGATGATCGGGCAGCCGGCTCGTGTCCAACGCATCAGCGGGCAGCGGCACGTCGGCTCTCACGTCGCGCAGCGCGCTGCGCACGGCATCGACGATTCCGCCGTCGGCTGCCTCAAGAAGCGGCAAGATCTGCGTGACGGTATCCGGAATCGGTACAAGCGGTTTGCGGACGCTCTTGGGCATCGAGCGAAGAAGCTCGGTCACGAGTTCCTCCCGTAGTCCCGGGACGTTCCACTCGAACGCGTCAGCATCGACGAGCGGCAACAGCGAGATTGGAACGTTCACGGTGACGCCGTCGTTCTCCGACGAGGCATCGAATTCGTAGTCGACGCTGTAATCGACACCGCCCGCCGACCACGTCTCGGGAAACTCATCGGCCGATTCAAACTCGGGGGCGTCGAAGATGTCGTCGAGGCGAAGGTCGAGCAGTCGTGGTTCCTTCGTCCGCTTCGAGTTCCACCAGTTGTCGAAGTCGGACCCAGACGTGACTTTGTGGCCGAGTCGCTTGTCATAGAAGTCGAAGAGCACGTCGTACTCGACGAACAGGTCTCGTCGCTGCCGGGCACCGACCTTTCGCACCTCGTCGAGGACAGCTTCGTTCTGGGCAAAAAAGGCGTGGTGTGTGTCCCAGTCGCCTTCGATGAGGGCGTGGTGGATAAACAGTTGGCGAGCGTCGTCACGATCGACCTGGCGGTAGTGAACCCGCCGCCCAGCAACGAGCGGCACGCCGTAGAGCGTCACGCGTTCGATCGTCATCGCGGAGCCCTTATCGCGGTCCCACTCGGGCTCTTCGTAGCTGCGTTTGACGAGATGCTCGCCCGCACGCTCGGCCCACTCGGGCTGGATGCGAGCTGCGCTGTGAGCCCACAAGCGGTTCGTCTCGACGAGCTCGCCGGCCATGACCCAATTCGGCGGCTTCTTCGAGAGCGCCGAACCACGGCCAATCAGGAAGCGTGCGCTTCGCCCGCCCGAGAACTCATTGGAGTTCGCGTCTTTCAACCCCACCTGGGAAAGCAATCCCGTGAGAAGCGCCATGTGCACGACGTCTGAATCAGCTTCGGTTTTGTTGATCTTCCATCTGAAGGACTTCGCTGTGCGTTCGAGCTGGCGGTAGATGTCTTGCCATTCCCGGATCCGGTTGAAGTTGAGATACTCGCGCTTGCACATCTTGCGAAACTGGCTGTTCGAACGCGACCGGCGTTCGGTTTCGATGAAGTCCCACAGGCGAACCCAGGCAAGAAAGTCCGAGCCGGGCTCAGCGAACCGCGCGTGGAACTGTGCTGCTTCTTCGCGCTTCTCGGCGGGGCGTTCGCGCGGGTCACGAACCGACAAGGCAGCCGTGATGATCATTACCTCGCGCAAGGCTCCGGTCTCGGCGCCTTCGATGACCATCCGCCCGAACCGCGGATCAACGGGCAACCGAGCGAGCTCGCGCCCGATGGGCGTCAGCCACTTCTTTGAGCCTTCACGGCCTGGATGTACCGCGTCGAGCTCTTCGAGCAGCGCCACTCCATCGCGGATGTTGCGGAGCTCGGGCGGCTCGACAAACGGGAACTTCTCCATGTCGCCCAGTCCCAAAGACGCCATCTGCAAGATGACCGACGCGAGGTTCGTGCGGGTGATCTCGGGCTCGGTGAATTCGGGTCGAGCGGCGAAGTCCTCTTCGGAGAACAGCCGGATCGCGATGCCTGCCGCGACGCGACCACAGCGACCCGAGCGCTGGTTCGCCGACGCCTGCGAGACATCTTCGATCGGGAGCCGCTGCACCTTGGTGCGGTGGCTGTAACGACTCACCCGCGCGGTTCCCGGGTCGATCACGTAGCGAATCCCAGGAACGGTGAGCGATGTTTCGGCCACATTGGTGGCGATCACTATTCGCCGTCGCACACCGCTGCCTTTGCGCTCGAACACACGGTGCTGCTCAGCTGCCGACAATCGGCCATAGAGCGGCAGGATCTCGGTGTCGCGGAACCGGGCCTCCTTCAGCGCGTCGGCTGCTTCGCGGATGTCCCGCTCGCCCGCTCCGAATACCAGCACGTCACCGTCGGCCTCGTTTTCGAGTTCGTAGAGAGCCTCGACAATTCCTTCGGACTGGGTGAGAGCTTCATCGGTTTCGGGATCGACCAGTGGCCGGTATCGAACCTCGACGGGATAGGTACGTCCCGACACCGAGATGATGGGAGCGGGCTCGCCGTTCGCCGAGCTGAAGTGGCTCGCGAAACGGTCGGTGTCGATCGTTGCCGAGGTCACGATGACCTTCAGGTCGGGCCGACTCGCGAGAAGTTGTTTGAGATAGCCCAGCAGGAAGTCGATGTTGAGGCTTCGCTCGTGTGCCTCGTCGATGATGACGACCGAGTACTTCGACAGCTTCCGGTCGTGCTGCATCTCGGCGAGCAAGATGCCGTCGGTCATCACCTTGATTGCGGTCTTGTTCGACACCTTGTCGGTGAACCGGACCTTGTAGCCAACAACACCACCAAGCTCGTCACCGAGTTCCTCAGAGACACGCTCAGCAATCGAGCGGGCCGCGATGCGACGGGGTTGAGTGTGCCCAATCCAGCCGTGTTCGCCGAGACCTAGCTCAAGGCAAATTTTCGGCAGTTGGGTGCTCTTGCCAGAGCCGGTCTCGCCAGCAACGACGACGACCTGATTGTCACGAATTGTTTCGAGTAGTTCGTCGCGACGCTCCGAAATCGGCAGGTCCGGCGGATACGAGATGTCCACGATGTCGCGTTGGCGGGTCGCCCCAAATGGGCGACTAGGCCAGGCCGTACTCCTGTTTGATTGTCTGGAATTGGAACCAGGCCGCGAAGTCATAGCCACTCTGCTCGTAGCTGTATTGCGCGTACTCGTCGGGAATGATCTTGGGCTCGCCTGCCGCCATCGCCACGAGCTGGCTCTGACACGCACGCTCGAGGGCGATAAACCACCAGGCCGCACTGTCGACCGATTCGCCGGTGGTGATAATGCCGTGGTTCTGATGCAGGAGCGCTTTCTTGTCGCCTAGAGAATCGGCGAGCTTGCGGCCTTCCTCGATACCGGTGACGATCGCGCCGCCGCTATCGGAGTGCATTGCGACGTCGTTGAAGAACATGCAGTGATCTTGGGTGATCATCTCGAGCGGAACGCCCAAAGCAGAGAACGTCTTTGAGTACATAGCGTGAGTGTGACAGGCCGCGACCACATCGGGACGAGCCTGATGGATCGCTCCGTGAATTGCGAAGGCGGCGTTGTTCAGCGGACGGTTGCCGTGAACAACCTCACCGTCATGGTCGACACAGATCAAGTTCTCGACTTCGACAACTTTGAAGCCCATGCCGAACGGGTTCACCCAGAAGCGATCCGGGTGTTCGGGGTCTCGCACGGTGATATGGCCCGCAGCGCCTTCGGCCATGTGGCGATCGCCCAAGATGTGCAACGCATCGACGAGCATCTTCTTGCGGTGCTCTCGTTCTTCGGCGACGTCATCGAACGACGGCGGCAGGGGGAAGATCATCTCTTCGGTCACCGTTGCGGTGTCTCCGACAATCTCTGCTGGTTCGTCGATTGCTGTCATGGTTCTCGTTTCGCCGTGTTTCTAGGGTCGCACAGCGTCGAGCTGTTCCTCAAGGGATTTGATCGTGCTCTCGGCAGCATCGAGCTCGCCTTCTTGAAGCTGATCCATCGCTCGCTGAATCTCGTCGAGCTGACTTTGGAGTTGATCGACGGTCGGCGTGGCAGCCTCGGCCTCGCCGACGTGCCCCGCGTTTGACTCCGCTGTCTCGGTGGTCTCGACTGTTTCGGCTTCGGTTTCTTCCATAGCTGGGAGTGTACTTACCGAGGTTCCCGGCGTCTCCGTAGCCCGACGCGAACCCGCTAGCACCACGTATCGTGACGCCGACACATCGAATTGCTGGACGTCGACCGGCCGAGAGGAAACCAACATGGCAGGCGAATGGAACGTACTCGCGAAGGCTCGCAACGATATGGCTGACCTGCTCGATGGTCTATCGGACGAACAACTCAACAGCCCGTCGCTCTGCGAGGAGTGGACCGTTGCCGATGTGGCCGGACACGCCGTGAGCGTCGTCGAGATGTCGATGCCTTCGCTGATTGCGGGCTCGATAAAGAACCGCAAGGACATCGACGGCTACTTCGCGGCCACCGCGAAGGACTTTTCCAAAATGGGAGCTCCAGCGCTGGCGAGCAGTTTGCGCACAAATGCCGGCAAGAAGCTGATGTTCTTTTCCGAAGCCTCGATGGTCAACGACACTGCGGTTCACCTTCAAGACATGCGACGCCCGCTTGGCCTCAGCGACTCCCTCGACCCCGAGGTATTGCAGGTCGCACTCGATGAGGCTGCTCGCGAATTTGCCAAGAAACTCGACGACGAGACCACACCACGTCTTGTCGCTACCGACACCGGCTGGTCGTGGGGAGCCGGACCCGAGGTTCGCGGCACGGCCGAAGCGCTGTTGATGGCTCTGAACCGGCGAGATGTGGCCTCGGAGTTAGAGGGCGACGGGATTTCGCTGCTGCCGAGCTAGCCCGCCCTAGCTGGTCGCTCTCGCTAGAGCGCTACAGCGACTGCTTGAGCGAGAGATTGGGTATGGGTCAAGGTGATCTTGATTTCGGTGATCCCGAGTTCGGCGGCCTTCGCCGCGGCACTGTCGTGAAGGACGATTGACGGTGCTCCGTTCTCGGCTTTGACGACCTCGATGTCGACCATGGCGACTTCACCGAGCCCGACGCCCATCGCCTTCATCACGGCTTCCTTGGCGGCCCAGCGCACGGCGTAGCGCTCGGTTGGGTCCTTGCGGACGTTTGCGTAGGCCTGCTCGCCGTCGGTAAAGCTCCGGGTCTTGATCCCGGGCGTGCGCTCAATAGTTCTGCGAAACCGTTCGAGTTCGACGAGGTCAGTGCCAATTCCAATCACCTCACGACGATACGACCAATTTGGTGCCTGGCACCTAACCCCCCATTTGGTGCCAGGTCACTTTTGGGCCATTTGGTGCCAGGTCACTTTTGGGCCATTTGGTGCCAGGCACGGTAGCGGGAATGGAGATGGCCTGATCAGGAGTTAGTGTCGCCATATGGCAGACCATGAGTGGGGATTCAGAACGCGAGCGTTGCACGCCGGTTCTCGCCCCGATCCACACACGGGGGCCCGCGCGGTCCCCATCTATCAATCCACAAGCTTCGTCTTCGAAGACACCCAGGACGCAGCAGACCTCTTCGCGCTGCAGAAATACGGGACGATCTACACCCGGATCTCAAACCCGACGATCGCCGCGTTTGAGGAACGTATCGCCAGTCTCGAAGGAGGCATCGGTGCCATTGCCTGTGCATCTGGACAGGCAGCCGAATTCATGGCGATCACCGCGCTCGCCGGCGCGGGTGACAACATCGTCTCGAACGCGTCGCTCTACGGCGGAACCGTCACCCAGTTCGACGTCACCATGCGCAAGCTCGGCATCGACACCCGCTTCGTCAACGCCAACAACACCGACTCGATCGCCAAACAGATCGACGAGAACACCAAGGCGGTCTTCACCGAGATCATCGCCAACCCGTCGGGCGAAGTTGCCGACCTCGAAGCAATCGCCGCCGTGACGAACGAAGCGGGCGTGCCGCTCGTCGTCGACAACACATTCGCCACTCCGTTCTTGTGCCGCCCTCTCGAATTCGGTGCCGACATCGTCGTGCAATCCGCAACCAAGTTCCTGGGCGGTCACGGCACATCGATCGGCGGCGTCATTGTCCCGTCCGGACGTTTCAACTGGGGCAACGGTCGCTTCCCAAACATGACCGAACCAATCCCGAGCTACAACGGCCTGCGTTGGTGGGACAACTTTGGTGAGTACGCCTACGCCACGAAGGTTCGCAGCGAGCAGCTTCGCGATGTCGGCGCTTCAATGTCTCCATTCAATGCGTTCATGTTGTTGCAAGGGGTCGAAACACTCCCCCAGCGCATGACCGAACACGTCCAGAACGCACAGACCGTCGCGGAATGGCTCGACGCCGACCCTCGAGTGAGCTGGATCAAGTTCTCGGGGCTGCCCACTTCACCTCACCACGCGTTGGCAAAGAAGTACCTCCCGATGGGACCGGGAGCTGTCTTCACGTTCGGCGTCCAGGGCGGTCGTGCTGCCGGCGCCAAGTTCATCGAGTCGCTCCAGATGATCAGCCACCTCGCCAACATCGGCGATGCCAAGACGCTGATCTTGCACCCAGCATCGACAACCCACCAGCAACTCTCCGACGAACAACTTGCTGCTGGCGGGGTGTCCGATGAGATGGTGCGTATCTCGGTCGGACTCGAAGATGTCGACGACATCATCTACGACCTCGACAACGCACTCGCCGCTGCCCAGGAGATGAACTGATGGCCGAGACCGACCACGCTCCAATCGCAGGCTGGACACCACCCTCGCCAATGGAACGCAAACGCATCCTTGACGAATCTGAATCGATCGCGATCGTGGGAGCGAGCAAGAACCCAGCGCGCGCGTCGAACTTCGTGGCGACCTACCTGCTTTCCGGCTCGACCGATTTCCGGATCTATCTGGTCAATCCACGAGAGACCGAAATCCTCGGCGAACCGGTATATGCCTCGCTGTCGGACCTTCCCGAGGTTCCCGACATTGTCGATGTGTTTCGCAAGAGCGACGATCTTCCCGAGGTCGCAAACGACGCCATTGCTGTTGGCGCGAAGGTGTTCTGGGCACAGCTTGGACTGTGGAGTAAAGAAGCGGCCCTCAAGGCTTCGGGTGCTGGCCTCGAGGTCGTTATGGATCGCTGTACAAAGATCGAGCACGCCCGCTTTGCCGGAGGTCTTCACCTTGCCGGCTTTAACACCGGCGTCATCAACTCCCGGCGCGCCTAGCGAAGTTCTCGGAACGATGAGGGGCACCCCATGGCCCCGAGCGTTCCTAGATCCCTAGGCGAGCAGGGTCTTTTGCATGCGCGCCGGGAAGCGGGGGCGCACGACGACATCGCCGAGGGCTGTCGCCATCTGGTCGATCGCCTCGTCGAGTAGTACTTGCTGCTTCTTCGACAGCTTCTCGAACAGCTCGGTGACGATGGTTGCGTCGTCACGCTGAATCCAGCCGCCGACGATTCGCCCGTCCGCCCAAATTGTCGGACCAATGTTGCCGAACCGATCGAACAGTGGGTCGAGATAGTCGGGGTTGAGGTAGAAGTCGCGCAGCTTCCAACCCATCGACGTCGGGTCCAGGCCAGGAAGCAGGCGCACCCATGGGTCCGGTGACGCCACGTCATCGGTATCACCCGCGCCAACCCATCCCTCCACATCGCCGTCAAGCATGACCGGCTCGGCCTCGCTGTCGCCAAGCGCATTGCGGACGAGCGTCTTGGTAACACCGAACCACCACACGATGTCCTCTTCGGTCGCCGGGCCGAACTGGCGCAGCCACAGATCTACGAGCTCGGCTGCAGCTTCACGTGTGTCGAGGCCGACCAGCGGTTCGCCCAGCCAATCCTCGGTGACCGACCACGGATACTCCGACGAGATCCATGTTCCGCCGGGCTTGCCACGAACCACAATCCCGTCGAAACCCGCTCCTTGAAGAACCTTCGTATGCGCGTTGAGCGTGGCGGAGTGCTTCTCGCTCCCGAACTCGAGCGGGATGACCATGTCGGGCAGCGCCTGGCCAACCTCGCGAGTGCTCATCGACCCCTTTTTCGCCAGTAGCGCGACCACTTCAGCCTTGGCGGCCGCCAACCATTCCTCGGGTTTGTTCACATCGCTGGCAACGAGCGCCTTAACAGTGCGCTTGGTTTCGCCTGCCGCAATCTTTTCGGTTGCCGTTGCATGCGCAAGCCGGGCAGCGCGCTTGGACATCACCCAAATGGTGCGGCGCATTGCGTGGTGGCGCACGACGGAGCGGTCTTCGTAGATTGTTTTCTCGATCGCCTCGATCGACGGGTCTTTCATCCGGGCCACACACGACAGGTAGACCGTTGCCGGGTCCGAAGCGTGGAGCGCGAGCACCGACCGCACGATCGTTTCGACGTCGTTGGTGGCTTGCGCGGAGGTGAGGGTGTGCCGATGCCCGAGCCGGTTGCGCCGCTGTTGGTCCGACAATCGCGTGTTCGCCATAGGTCTACATAAATGCCCGGGTGTCGGTTTCGGCAACATAGAGCGCTCGATCTCTGACCGCGTTGGCTTCGCCCAGCGGGATCATCCCAATCGAGATCGAGCCGCTGGATAGTGCACGCCCTGCGAGCCGGATCTCGATCGTGGCTAGGCCGCGTTTGCGTTCGAACAGTGACTGGGTCACCGTGACCGAATTGATCTTGCGGAGCAGTGACTCTTCAGTGGCGCACCCTACGAACTCGCGCCTGTCGGCAATTGCATCGTCGCTGAGACCCCAGCGGCGCAACCGGGTTCGTCGGCGGGTGTCGAACCACACCCACGGAATGAGGAGCAGAACCAGTAGTGGCCACCACGCAACGACGAAGAACAACCCGATCGTGATTGGTATGAAGATGAACGTGGCGTTCCGGGTGGCCTTGAACACAGCCAGCGGCGATACCTTCCGATCGAGGATCGAGACACCCTCGGAACCGTCGAGTCCAAGCTCGCGCAGCTTCTCGACCTGATCCTCGGTGCATCCGGGCACCCGAATGTCGGCATCACCAATGTTGCGAAGCGTCGTGGTGTTCAGCTCGAAGAGTCGCTCGACGACGCCCTGGGTGGTTTCGATCTGCTGCACTCGAGGCAGGCTTGAGGCAACGCTGGTGGTCGAGAGCAGGCCTGCGTCTCGCCGCAAGCCGGACGCGGTTCGAGTGACGGTCAGGTTCCAGTCCTGCAGCGCTGTCTGGATCAGGTTCAACAGCGTGCTCGCCACCAGCACGAACACGATCGCGACCGGAATGAACCACACGAGCCACAACCCGATGCTCAGATCGATCTCTGGGGGATTGAACGGGATCAGATCAACAATGTCGTCTCCAATGGCGACGAGCGGGGCAAGGACGATCAGCCCGCTAAACGGGGCGCGAGTGAGCGCGATCTTTAGTATCCGGCGGGAATCGTGTTTGATGACGACCTGCTCGGGTGCAACAGGGGGCGGAGGAGTGTCGTGAATTGGTGCAAGGCCAGCAATGGGCGGGGGTGCAGCAACCATCGCTGCGTCGCGAGCTTTGCGCGCGGCATGGTCTGCTGCGGCTGCTTGTAAGGAGGCGGCGATTTCCTGGTCGACAGCATCGATGGTGAATTCGGCCGCCGATGTACCTGCCGTATCGAGCGAAACCTGAACGAGTCCAACAACGCGGTGCAAGAGCTTCTGTTCGATCGACACGCTCTGCACACGATCGAGAGGCACGGTGAGTTCTTGTTGAGACAACACCCCGCGCATGACTCGGAGTTCACCGTCAGCAACATAGAAGGTGTAGCGCCACCAATTCAGCGTCGCTATCAGCAACAGGACTCCGCCGATGACGATCACGCCAAACACCACGAGGAGAAGCGACGGAGATCTCGTCAGCACAAAGCCGATTCCGACGACGATCTGGACGATGCCGATGTTGCGAATGAAGCGCAGGGCAAGAAATACGATTGCGAGCAGCGACTGGCGCTGCGGTTCGCCAATGGACTTCACGCTTACAGCTCTTCGGTGAGCTGGCCTGCACGTTCAACCACAAGCGCACGCAGCCGGTTGGCGTCGTCTGCACCGAGTCCGTTGATGGAAAGATCGGGACCGGCCGAGTTGACGTTCAGTGTCGACAACCCGAAGCTGCGCTGCACTGGACCCTGGGAGATCTCGGCGTGTTGAACACGAACAAACGGAACGGTCTGTACCGACTTGACCAAAATGCCCTGCCGATACGAGAGATCGTGCTCACGCACCTGGTAGGCAATGTTGCGCACTTCGAAGATCCGTAGCACCGATGAGATCGCCGTGAGAACCAGCAAGATTCCCATGGGGATGAATGGCCACAACGGCGACTCGGGGATCAGCAGCCACGCCAGAACCGCGGCGACGATCACGACGGCAGCAAATATTGCGTTGCCGATCAAAGAGACCCGTAGGTAGTTCGGGTGAACCGGCACAAACGAGTCGTCGGCGAGTTGGGGAATCGTCGAGACGTCGATCGGTTCGTTCGAGAACGGTTCACTCACGCCAGAAAACTAGCCGCACGCTGACTTCAAGTCCCAAGGGGAACGAGCCAAGCGCAGTGACCAGGGGGGCAACCACAGATCTCGACCGGAAGTGTCGAGAAGTTACGAACGCCAGCGATCGGCGAGTTCCTGGATCGAGACCCACAGCAGCTCACCGACGTCTTGTTGACCAAGCAGATCGACGCGGAAGTTGTCCTCTGTCTCGGTGACAGCGCCGTGCAGCGCAGAGAACCGGTTCCGGTAGCCCTGCAACACCCCGCGCATGACCTCAGGATCGAGATGATCCTGCAGATCGATGTGGAGCAACGTCATGCCGGTGGTCTGGTTGTCCTTGACCTCAGGGATCATGACGATCGAACGGTTGTCGGAGCGGCCCTTCGATACGAGCACCTCGCGCTCTTCGGCGACACGCTTCTTGGTGCCTCGAAGCGCCGGGGTCTTGTCGGTGCGGCTCGGAATGGTCGAGGAGATACCACCGCGGTCGATCACCGAAATCGTCTCGGCTGCGCCATCGATTGCGTAGCGGGTCCAGCCAACGACGCCAGCGACGGCTGGGTCGAGGTTTGCGAGCGTACGGATCGTCGAATACGTGAGCCCGTCGCGAGGGGTTCCCGTGGCGAGGACTTCGGACACGAGCGGCACTTCGAGCAACGTTTCGTCGGTTCGAGAGATGCCCACGGTGACGGTCTTGGCCTGGTGCTTGATCGCGTCGACGGGACGTGTGAGCTCGTCGATGGCCGAGCCGAGCGACAACATGAGGTCTTCGATGATGACGGCTGGGGTGCCGACCTTGCCGAACTCGGACTGGTAGCTGTCGAGCGGCACGAGCCCGACGGCGTAACGCAGCCGGGTCGAGAGCTGCACCGCGGTGCTTGCTTCGAGATGACCGTTGTAGTCGCCTCGGCGCAGTGCGTCGGCGAAGGCCATCGCGGTTGGTTCGAGGCTGGGTCGGATTCGCTCGAGAAATTCTTCGCCCGAGAGCGATCCGCGAGTCTCATCGACCAGGCCCTCGATTGCCGCACGCGCTTCGCGCAGCGGCTGAGCTTGAGCATCGATTGCGAGGGCTGCTTCGTAGCCAAACAAGTGGCCAACGACGGTCGAGAGAACAAAGGCGAGTCGTGGATGAACGACCGGCACGTAGATCACGTCGAGCGCTGCAGAGAACCGGGTTTCGCCCTGGTTGGCGATCACGATCGGCGCCGACTTGTGAGCTCGGAAGATCTCGACCTCTTTGCCAACATCGTCAGCGGTCGAGCCTTCAAGACCGGCTGCACAGATGAGGATGAGCGGCTCCGAGGAGAGGTCGATGTGCTTTTTGTCTTCGGTCGAGTCCGCTGCCATCGACTTGTAGCAGAGCTCGGACAGCTTGATCCGTAGCTCGCGGGCTGCAATCAAGTTTGGACCGTTGCCAACACAGGCCCAGTAGCGCCGCGACGGCGCGTGCGTCGAAGCTGCTCGGGCAATGTCGGGTCGAGTGTCGATCGCTTCGACCATCCGGTCAGGCAGGTCGCGCAAGCCAGCCAAGACCGCTTGGCGATCATCGGGTTCGTCACGATCGGGAAGAGCGAGGTCGCCAATCACGATGGCAAGCAGGAAGCCCGCAGCGATCTGTGCGTAGAAGGCTTTGGTCGACGCAACGCTCATTTCCACGTCGCGGCCATCGGAGGTGTAGAGAACTCCCTCGGCACGGTCGGTTAGGTCGCTACCGCGACGGTTCACGATGGCAAGCACCGAAGCGCCGCGTTGCTTGACGATGTCGACGGTTCGGTTGGTGTCGGTCGTGGTGCCCGATTGGGAGATCGCCACAACGAGCGTGTCGGACATGTCTTTGCGGAGATGAAAGCCCGAGAGTTCGGTAGCAGCGATAGCTCGAACAGCGATGTGTCCGTCGACTTCGCTCTCCAGTGCCGCGGCCACCGCCTGACCAGCGACCGCCGCGGTGCCCTGGCCAATGACGAAGATGTTGCTGATCTGCTGTGAGCGCAGCTTGTCGGCAATGTGGGGAGGCATGGTCGACTCGCCGAGCGAGACGCTCAGGTGGCCGTTCGTGTCAATGAGCTTTCCACGGAGGGTCTTGCGGAAGCTGCGAGGCGATTCGCTGATCTCTTTGAGCAGGTAGTGCGGATAGTCGCCGCGGTCGATGTCACGGGTCGTGACCTCGGCCGTAGCAACGTCGCTGTCGGAAACGGGAAGCTCGGTGCCGTCGTAGCCAACCCGCTCGATTCCTTCGAGCTCGCCTGCGTGATTGCCCGACAGGTGAAGGATCTGGCCACGGCTTGCACTTGGGTTGTCCGGGTTCGCCGGTGTCTCGCCATCCATGCGGATGTATTGCGTGGTCTCTTCGACGACGCCATATGGCTCGGAGGCAACGATGTAGCTGTCTTCGGCGAGACCGACATAGATCGACTGGCCGCTGCCACGCAGCGCGAGGAGTAGGTCCTGTGGCGCTTCTTCGGAGGAGAGTCCGATCGCGACGGAACCTTCGAACACCGACACCGACCGGCGGAACGCCTCGGTCATGTCGTGACCGTTCTTCAGGTGCTTCGATGTGAGGGTTGGGATGACTTTGGTGTCGGTCGTGATGTCGTTGGCTATGCAGAGCTCTTCGGAGCGGATGAGGTCGCCGTAGTTATCGACGTCGCCGTTGAGCACGGCCGTGCAGTACGGACCGGCATCGCCTTCGGAGAGGTCGCTGTTGACCGGGTGAGCATTGGGTTCAGAGATGATGCCGACACTCGCCCAGCGGGTGTGGCCAAGCACGACCGCTTCTGCGGAATCGTTGTCGAGACACTTGCGAAGAAGGTCATCCTCTCGGATGCTCTTGCGAAGCGACGCGGTGTTGTCTCCGAGTTCGCCGATTTCGGCAGCGACCTTGTACACGAAGCTCAAGCGGTCGCCGACACGGCGAACCGCCGAGTCGGTGAAAAGTTCAGAGCTATCGGCGCGCTCGTCGAGCGCTGCAACGATCGCCGGGTCGTCGAGGTCGAGATCGTGGTTGCTGACGAGCATGTGCACGCCCGCCGAGTCGCGGCCGCGCACTTCCATTCGGTCGATCGCCGAGAGCGCTTGGTGAACCGAGAAGATCACGTCGATGCCAGCACCGTTTACGTCGCGTCCACCGAGGTCGCTAACGACCGTCGCGGCGCGCAGCCGGTCGCGCTCGATGTTCCAGGCCGCATCTCGCACTCGGATCAACCGCGCGTTGACCGTCTCGAGATCGTTCGAGTCGACGGTTGCTTGCGCATCGAGTTCTGCTTCGAGGTCGTCGAGCTTCGCGTTGACTCCGGAGAGTTCGTCACGAACAACGTCGGCGAGGCTGGGGTCCGAGAGCAACAGACGGACGCCCGGTGTTCCTCGTAACAAGAGGTCGGCGGCTTCGAGCTTTTCGGCGAGGGCCGCCAAGGGAGCCTCAGCACTTGCGAGCTTGGCGTTGGATAGCTCGGCGGCAGTGCCCGTGATCAGCGGAAGGAGGTCGTCTCGGGTGGGCGTTGCCCGAAGTGACGGGCGCCGGATTACAGCAATGATTCCGCACATGGATGGGGCTCCTTAGCGACGAGCATTAATAGGGAAGTCGCAACCTCGATTGTACGAACCCAATCGGTCGACAATGAGGACGCCTTAGTACCTTTACCAAGAGGCCAGAAAGCCCAGGTAAACACGGCGCTGAATTGCTAGCGCAGCCCTTCGACCGCTGCCACGAGCCGTGCCGCTGACTCGGCAGCCATCTCGGCGTTCGCCGCCTCGACCATCACGCGCACGACGGGCTCGGTTCCGGACTCACGAATGAGCACTCGACCTGTTGCGCCGAGCACGGATTCCTCAGCCGCCACGGCGTCGGCGAGCTGTTCGTCAAGGTTCGGGATCTTCGCCTCCATGCGGACGTTCTCAAGAACTTGCGGGAAGCGGGTCATCACCGAGCTTGCCCATTCGCCCAAGTCTTCGCCCCGTCGCAGCGCCGCGTCGAAGAGCTGCACCGCAGTCAGGACGCCGTCGCCGGTCGTTGCGAGATCGCGATGGATGACGTGACCGGATTGTTCGCCGCCGAGGGAGAACCCACCGGCATCGAGTGCTTCGAGCACGTGGCGATCGCCGACTGGGGTCTCGACGAGAGTCAGGCCCTTGGCTTCCATCGCCCGGCGAAACCCGAGGTTGGTCATGACCGTGACAACAACGGTGCTGTGTGCGAGTTCGCCTCGTTCGAGGCGATCGAGCGCGCTCATTGCAATGATGCGATCGCCGTCGATCAGCGAGCCGTCGCGTCCAACGGCTGCGATTCGGTCGGCATCGCCATCGAAGGCAAAGCCCGCCTCGGCCTTGTGTTCAATCACCGCTGCTTGGAGAGCCTCGGGGTGCGTTGAGCCGACGCCGTCGTTGATGTTTCGCCCGTCGGGTGAGTCGGCGAGGCTGACGACGGTTGCCCCGAGACGCTTAAAGATGGTCTTTGCCGTCGTCGATGCCGAGCCGTTCGCCGAGTCGAGCACGACGGTGCGATCGGCAAACGCCTTTGGTTCGACCGAACCGATGACCGCTTCGATGTAGGGCTGGATGTTGCCTTCGCGCATTCGCGGTGCCGAACCGGCGTCGGGCATTGCAGGAGATTTGTCGAGCTCAGCCTGGATGATGTCCTGGTCGGCGTCGCTCAGCTTCAAGCCACCCGCAGAGAACAATTTGATGCCGTTGTCCTGCCACGGGTTGTGCGACGCGGAGAGCATCGCTGCGGGAATCATCTCGGCCGCGCTCATGTGCGCCACGGCGGGTGTTGGCACAACGCCAAGGTCGATCACGTCGGCGCCCGCTGATTCGCAACCCTGCGCGAACGCACGCAGAAGCTCCGGCCCAGACTCGCGGGTATCTCGACCCACGAACATTGCTTCGGCTCCGAGGACCCTGCTCGCCACAGCGCCAAGGGCGCGTGCGTATTCGGTCGTCAGAACAGTGAGTGCCTCTGCGCGTACACCATCTGTCCCGAATCTAAGCATTGCTCACAATCTAGTTCGAAGCTGCGAAGCCGGTTCGAACGTCAGAGGGCCTCGGGCCAACCGCCGAGCATCCAAAGCCAGCGGCGGATTGCGACCGCCTCTATCGCTTGGAGTACTGAGGTGCCTTACGAGCTTTCTTGAGGCCGTACTTCTTCGATTCCTTCTTACGAGGATCGCGAGTAAGAAAGCCAGCCTTCTTGAGCGAGTCGCGGTACTCAGGATCAACGACGAGCAAGCCACGTGCGATTCCGAGGCGCATGGCTCCAGCCTGGCCCGTTGGGCCTCCACCGTGCATGGTGACGCTGACGTCGAAGGTTCCTTCGGTCTCGGTGACACGGAACGGCTCGGTCAGCTGTTGACGGTGCACCGCGCTCGGGAAGTAGTCCTCGAGGGTGCGGCCGTTGACGACGAATTCGCCATTGCCGGGGGTGAGCCGAACGCGTGCGACGGCACGCTTGCGACGACCTGTGGCTTGGATTGGGGTTGCGGTTGCCATGTTCTTCGTCCTTGTTCCTAGGCCTTGGCCCGGTGCTTAGCGTGTTCGATGATCAGCGGCTGCGGGTTTTGCGCGCCGTGCGGGTGTTCGGCACCCGAGTAAACCTTGAGCTTGTTGATTTGCTGGTTGCCGAGGCGAGTCTTGGGGATCATGCCGCGGATGGACCGGCGAACAGCTTCTGCGGAATCCTTCTCGAGCTCGTCTGCGTAAGTGCTCTGCTTGAGACCGCCCGGGTAGCCACTGTGGCGGTAGACCATCTTGCGCTCGGCCTTGCCAGCGGTGAGCACGATCTTCGAGGCGTTGATAATGATGACGTGGTCGCCGGTGTCGAGGTTTGGCGTGTAGCTCGGCTTGTGCTTGCCACGCAGAATGGTGGCTACTTCAGTAGCGAGACGACCAAGAACGAGACCGTCGGCATCGATGATGTGCCACGAGCGTTCAATCTCGCCTTTTTTGGGGGTGTATGTGGTCATTTCGACTCCTACGGGCCGCGAGAAATGGCGGCCAGGTCCGACGATCGAGTCTAGAAGCCCAAGTTCAACAAACCAATCTCAGCCGAACCCGAGTTCGAAATTGCCCAAGTTGCCGTAATCGAAGTGGAACTCGTCCCCAGGGCGCACGTCGATAGGGCGAGTGAACGATCCCGCGAGGATGGTTTGGCCCGCGTGGAGGCTCAGGCCGTGTTCGCTATAGCGACGGGCCAGCCACACGATTCCCGAGGCAGGGTGGCCAAGAACGCCAGCTGCCACGCCGGTTTCCTCGATGACTCCGTTGCGCTTGCCGAGCGCGCTGACCCAGCGAAGGTCGACGTCGCGCGGCCCGACCGGCTCACCGCCAGGAACGATGCCCGCGTCCGCGGCGTTGTCCGAGATCGTGTCGAATACCAGACGGGTGCGGCCCGTCTCGGGGTTCTTGCGCCACGAACGGGCATCGATCAACTCGACGGCGGGCACGACATGGTCGGTGGCGTCGAGCACGTCGTCGATCGACAGATCGGCGCCGCTGAGGTCGCTCGCCAGCACGAAGGCCAGCTCTAACTCGACCTTCGGGTCGCAGAACTTCGATGCGTCGAGGGTCGTACCAGGCTCGAAGACCATGGCTTTGGTGAGGAAGCCCGAGTCGGGGGTCTCGATGTTCATGGCGGCCTGCATTGCCCGCGACGTCAGCCCGATCTTGTGACCGACGAGCGTTTCGCCACGACCGAGTTTGATGTCGAGCCACGCTGCCTGGATCGCATACGCATCGGCGAGGGTGACGTCGGGGTGGACCTCACTCACCGGCCGGACCTGGGTGACCATCTGCTCGGCCTCGTCGAGTAGCGCAGCCTCGGCGGCGATCTGGTCGGTCGACAGGGTGGTCATGCCGCTCCCCGTTTCTCGGCGTCCAGATCGAGGGTGGCGAGTTCGTGCAGTTCGCTCATCAACGACGCGAACCGCTTCGCTCCGAACTGCTCTTCGATTGCGTTGTAGCCAGCTTCGGATGCTGGCGCGACGCGTTGAACAATCCGGCGACCCTTGGCGCTGAGCTCGATCAGCGCCCGGCGCTGGTCGCTGGGGTCGAGCTTTCGCTCGACCAGCCCACGCTCGTCGAGGTTGACCAGGATGCGCGACAGACTCGGCGACAACAAGAACGTACGATCAGCCAGAGTCGTTGCATCGATCGGCTCACCAGCCGCATTCAACGCTCGCAACGCCCGCCATTGCTGCTCGGTGAGATCATGCTCCGCGAGCATCGGGCGAAACACACGCATGGTTGCCTCGCGTGCACGCAGCAGCGCCATGGGTAGCGACTCGTCGAACGAACGCATCAGCGTCATTGTGGCTCCGGGGCGGTTCGTTTCGCGTCGGGCGATCCGGGTTCGAACTCGTCGGCGATGGTGTTGCGCAGCGTTCCGATCTCGGGAACCGATACCTCGACCACATTGCCTGGTTCGAGCCACACCGGTGGATCCTGGCGGGCACCCGCGCCCGTCGGCGTGCCGGTGAAGATGAGATCGCCGGGCGCCAAGGTCGTGAACGTCGAGAGATAGTGGATCTGGTAGTCGATCGAGTACTTCATCGACGCCGGGGTGTCGTCTTGGCGGAGCTCGCCATTGACCGTGGTTGTCAGGTGGAGCGCTTCGAGATCGCCGATCTCGTCGATTGGGACCATCCACGGCCCGATGGCTCCCGCTGATTGCCAGTTCTTCCCCTGGGTGACGTTGAACTTCGCGTGGCGAACCCAGTCACGAATTGTGCCTTCGTTGCCGAGCGTCAGACCCGCAATGTGATCGCGAGCCGAGTCCATCGGGATTCGGCGTCCGCCTTTGCCGATGACGACGACGATCTCGCCTTCGTAGTCGAGTTGCGGGCTCTCGGGAGGTCGCACGAGCGGCTGTTCATGGCCGGTGAATGAGTCGGCGAATCGGGGGAACACCGACGGATACGACGCGTCGGTCTTGTCGGCGTACTCGGCAGCTCGTCCTCCGTAGTTCACGCCGATGCACAAGATCTTGCTGGGCGCGGTGACGACTCGATCGAAGATGATGTCGTCGGTGCGTAGATCCGGGGCGTCGTCGGCGTGTGAGCGTGCGTCATCGATCCGGCCCTCAGCCACGAGCGTCCGCATATCGGCAATGTCGGTCATCCGGGTCGATAGGTCGATGACGCCACCGTCGGTGCCATCACCGGAGATCAGGCCGAACCCAGGGCTCTGATCGTTGCGTCGAATGAAGGAGAGCAGTCGGGTCATCGAAATCCTGGCAGTTGCGATTAGTTAGCATGTTAACTATATTCGCGGTGTGCCGCACATAACGATCGAATATTCGATGAACGTCGCCGACCACCACGACATTGGCGAGCTCGTCGACGCGGTGCACCACGCTGCAATCGACTTCGACATCGGTCCGCTGGCTGGCATGCGCACCCGAGCTGCTGCCCGGGAGCATTACCGCATTGCCGGCGGCGAGCCGACCTACGCGCTCATTGCCATCCACGCCCGTCTAGGACCTGGGCGTGAGAGAGACCAGAAGCGGGCGTTCATCGAACACGTGCTTGCGGGCGCGCAGGTAGCCGTCGGTGAGAGTCCGCTGCACATTGCATGGTCGATCGAGGTGACCGAACTCGACGCTGACCTACGCATCAACGACAACAACGTGAAGGTCGCCATGGACAGCGCAGCTGCACAGAACAACGCAGCTACCCACGAGGGCGCAACCTGATGGCCAACGATCACACCTTCGAAGAGAACCTGACCGCGGCCACGACGCACCTGGCGCGCTTTGCCAATGAGCCACTCACCCATCTGATCGCTGGGGCGAGCGTGGCTTCGGAGTCCGGCGAGACGTTCGAGAATCACTCCCCGATCGATTCAATGTTTCTCGGCCACGTTGCCTCCGGTGACGCGGCCGACATCGATACCGCAGCAAACGCCGCAGCCGAAGCCTTCGACGAATGGGGCAGCACCCCCGGAACCGAACGCAAGCGAATCCTCCATGCCGTTGCCGACCTGATCGAAGAACGAGCACACCAAATTGCGGTGACCGAAAGCATCGATACGGGTCAGACGATGCGCTTCATGTCGCACGCCGCACTCCGAGGAGCAGCGAACTTTCGCTTCTTTGCCGACCAGGCTCCTGCCGCAGCCGACGGCCAATCACTCCCAACCGCCACCCACATCAACTACACGACCCGACAACCCATCGGGCCCGTCGGTGTCATCACGCCGTGGAACACGCCGTTCATGCTCTCGACCTGGAAGATCGCGCCGGCTCTCGCTGCCGGGTGCACCGTCGTCCATAAGCCCGCCGAGTGGAGCCCGTTCAGCGCGTCGCTTCTCGCCGAGGCCGCGCTCGACGCCGGACTTCCGCCGGGTGTGCTCAACGTGGTCCATGGCATGGGCGAGACGGCGGGCAAGGCCCTGACCGAGCATCCCGCTATCAAAGCAATTGCGTTTGTTGGCGAGTCGACCACCGGGTCGATGATCCAGGCCCAAGGCGCACCCACCCTCAAACGGGTCCACTTCGAGCTCGGCGGCAAGAACCCCGTCATCGTCTTCGACGACGCCAACCTCGATCGAGCGCTCGACGCCGTCGTGTTTATGATCTTTAGTCTCAACGGCGAACGCTGCACGAGTTCGTCGCGGGTCTTGGTGCAGAGTTCGATTTATGACGAGTTCACCGAACGGATCGCCGAGAAGATGCGCAACGTGCCGGTCGGGCACCCGCTCGATCCAAGCTCGATCATCGGACCGCTCATCCATCCTCGCCATCACGACAAGGTGTGCAGCTACCGCGAGGTCGCCGAGGCCGACGGCGCCACCGTGCACGAAGGCACGGCGTGGGGCGACGCTCCCGCCGAGGGCAACTGGGTCGCGCCAATGCTGTTCACGGGGGCTGACTCGTCTATGCGTATTGCCCAAGAGGAGATCTTTGGCCCGGTGCTCACGGCGATTCCCTTCGACGATGAAGCCGACGCCGTCGCGATTGCAAACGACATCGACTACGGACTTGCGGGTTACATCTGGACCGCCGATGGCGCCCGAGGACATCGTGTTGCCCACGCGCTCGATGCCGGGATGATCTGGGTCAACTCACAGAACGTGCGTCACCTGCCGGCTCCGTTCGGCGGAATGAAGGCGTCGGGCATCGGTCGTGACGGCGGCGATTGGAGCTTCGACTTCTACTCCGAAACCAAGAACATCGCCATCGCCCTCGACGAACACCCCATCGCCAAGCTCGGCGGTTAGACCATGAGCCTCTACTACGTGCAGAAGTTCCTCTTTGAGCTGAATCGGTCGGCCGATCTTCAGCAGCGATACCTCGACGATCGCGTTGGGGTGCTCGACGGTTTCGAACTGACGAACGAAGAAACACGAGCGCTCACCGAGCCCGACATTGGGTTGCTGTTTCACCTCGGCGTGAACGGGCAAATCCTCATGCACTTCGCTGCCTTCCATCAGGTCGAGTGGG
>CAZMYN010000031.1:0-13802 GCA_964570495.1 uncultured Acidimicrobiales bacterium
CGGCCTTCGCCGCGTCCTCGTCGAGCATGCGTGGGTAGCTATCGAGGTCTTCGTCGGGGGCGAACTGGAGCGGATTCACAAAGATCGACGCAACCCCGATCTCGCACAACGTCGAGGCCGCGACCATCAGGCTCTCGTGGCCGTGATGCAGGGCGCCCATGGTCGGCGCAAAGCCGATCGTGCGGCCATGGATCCGATCCGCGTCGAGCGCGGCGCGCAGCTCAGTGATCGTGTGAACCAGTTCCATCGCTATTCAGCCTCGCCGCGCTCGACCTCGCCCGCTAATCGTTGGGCGAGCGCAACGAGGGCGTCGTAGCTCTCGAGCTCGTCCGGCGCGTGCTCGGCGAGTGCCCTGCGATGTACATCGAGTGTGTCGAGATCGCCGCGGGCCGCGGGTCCGGTCAGTGCCGCGGCTGGATCGAGCTCCCAGACGTTGGCGAGACTCGAGGTCACCAGCGGGGCGAACGCTTCGAAGGGAACCCCGATCGACGCGGCCAATCGTTCGACCTGGCCCATGAGCGCGACACTGTGATTGGACGCGATCGCGGCGGCACAGTGATAGAGCGCACGATCCGAATCGCCAATCTCGAAGAACTTGCCGCTGAGCTGTTCGGCCATGTCGCGGGCGATTCGATTGCCAGCGACGGCAAAGTACGCGTGACGCAGAGCAGCACGGCCGGCGGTGGGGTTCGGCAGCGATTGCAGTGGATGGATCGCAGCGACCTCGTTCTCTTCGCCGAGAGCACGGAGCGGCGTGGCACCCGAGAGGTGCATGACCACAGCGTTGCCCGGATCGATTCGCTGTGCTGTCTCGACGATCACCGCGTCGGGGGTCGCGATGATGCATGCATCAACACCGAGCGCGGCGTCACCAACATCGTCGCCTCGTCGGTAGGTCCGCGAGCGTTCCCAACCAACGTCCGTGAGCGCTCCAGCCATCGCCAAACCCGCCCGGCCCGGCCCAACCAAGGTGAACCGGCGCTCGCCACTCATGTCTCGGCGAGAGCCTCGGGTGGATACGGCCACACCTCGTCGAGTGGCGCATCGACGAAGTCGTCGGGGATCAGATCCGGAGCAAGCTCGCGAAGCGGCGTCAAGACAAATGCGCGCTCGAACATTCGCGGATGCGGAACGGTCAGGTCGTGATCGTCGATGATCTCACCATCGATCCACAGCACGTCTACATCGAGAGTGCGAGGTCCGTTTCGTTCCTTGCGCACCCGTTCGGCGTCTTCCTCGCGCTCGCGACACACGGTCAGTAGCTGACGTGCAGTCCGATCGGTGGAGAGTTGCACCACGACGTTCAAATAGGGGCCCTGCTCGGGGCCGCCAACCGGTGCGGTCTCCCAAATGGAGGACACCTTGACAACATCGGGGATTCGCCCGACAGCGTAATTGAGGTGGGCTTCACGATCTCCGAGGTTGGAGCCGAGCCCGAGAAAGGCTCGGCGTGTCATGCCCGCTCCCGCCGGATGGTCACTCCGGAGCTGGCCAAGTCCGCAGGCACGGGGGGACGAAGCTTTCGCACGGTCACCGTTGTGGCGTCAGCCTGGTCGTAGCTCAATACCGTCTCAGAAATTTCCGAGGCAAAACGCTCGAGGAGTCCGTAGCGAACGTCTTCAGCGAGTTTGGTGATCTGGCCTACCAACGCGCCGTAATCGATCGTATTTTCGAGATCGTCTGAGCTTGCAGCCCCGCGAAGGTCAAGTTCCACGTCGACATCGATTTCGAACGGCTGTCGTCGCTCGACCTCTTCAGGCAAGATGCCGCAAAAGGCCATGACGCGCAGACCGCGCAGCTCGATGCTGTCAGTCACGTACGTCGATCTCGGGTTCCGGAATGTCTGAGCGATCAATCTCGCCCGCAACCGCGACGATCTCGCGACCGACTGGCCCGATGGGGCGCTCGAGCAGCTGCTCCACGGCAACGATCGCTCGCGGTTGATCCGGAACCATCTTCGTCCACACGAGGTAACCCGCAATCACGCCAGTCACGTGATCGCCGAGCTCTTCACGATGCATAAGGATCTTGAAACCCTGCGTGGTCAGCACGTTGATATCGGAGTAGAGCTGATGAAGGAACGCTTCGCCGTCCTCGGGCCCACGGAAGGGGCGATGAACCCACGCCATGTCCTCTTCGTCATAGTTGTGCAGGTTGGAAGTGTTGGGGATCAGAGACAGGATCCGGTCAAAGCCATTGACCTTCGTCCAAATGATCTCTTCTTGTCGACGGACACGGCGATGGGCGTCGCCGTATCCTCCCAGGCGTTCAGCTACTGCGAATTGTCCGCGGAGCACCCACTTGAAGTGCCGCGGTTGAATTCCTAGAGCCCACTTGCCTTTCAGCCTTTGGCTGCTTGCCATGAAATCAGTCCGTTTCGGTGTTGTTCCGGGTTTTGGAGTCCAGTGCGACCCTGTGCACCAGGCGCGCGGCGATTGCGGTCGCTCTCACGTCGTGCGCTCGGACGATATGTGATCCCTCCCACCAGGACCACACCGCGGCGAGTAATGATCCTTCGAGTCGATCGTCCGCCGGGGCGGTTTGATCATCGCGACCATCATCACTCAGCGCGTGGATCTGTCCGATAAATCTCTTCCTGCTGGCTCCAACTACTAGTTCAGGGCCGACACTAGCCAGGTTTTTGAGGTTGCGGAGCAGGTTCAGGTTGTGAATTGTGGTCTTTCCGAAGCCAATTCCTGGATCCAACCAAATTTTGGGCACTCCCGCGCGATTTCCTCGCGCTGTGTAGTCGATTAGTGACTCTGTGACGTCGGATACGACGTCGTCATAGGTTGGATTTTTTTGCATGCTGCGCGGCTTTCCCTGCATATGCATCGCAATCCAGCCCGCACCATGGGTTCCCGCAACCTCTTCGAGCGAGGCGGAGATGTCGTTAACGATGTGGCAGCCAGCTCGAAGCGCAGCGTCTGCGATTTGTGGCTTGGCTGTGTCGATCGAGAGGATGCAGCGACCGGCCAGACGCTCGATCACCGGTAGCACTCGCGCTATCTCGTCGTGCTCGGAGACAGGTTCGGCGCCGGGACGACTCGACTCTCCCCCGACATCGATGATGTGTGCACCATCTCTCAGCATTGCCTCGCCATGGGCAACCGCACGATCCACCGTGCCCCAACTACCACCGTCGCTAAACGAATCGGGAGTGGTATTGAGAATGCCCATCACGATGGGCCCGGGCCGCCCAAGACCGGCCAGACCGAGCGTGTGATCGACGGTCAGGTCCATTCGTGACCAGACTTACCTGGAGATGAATCGCATGGCTTCATCACGACTTGCCGGGTTGTCACGGAAAACGCCGTGGACCGCGGATGTGACGGTCGAGGAGCCTGGCTTACGGACGCCGCGCATCGACATACACATATGCTCGGCCTCGACAACAACCAAAACGCCAGCCGGGTCGAGAACCTTCTGGACCGCGTCGGCAACCTGGCGAGTCAGCCGCTCCTGGACTTGCGGTCGGCGAGCGTAGCCATCGACGAGGCGAGCAATCTTGGACAAGCCGGTGATCTTGCCACCCGGCTTCGGGATGTAGGCCACGTGCGCGGTCCCGTAGAAGGGCAAGAGGTGGTGTTCGCACATCGAGTAGACGGGGATGTCGCGGACCATAATCATCTCGTCGTGATCGACGTCGAACACCTTCAGCAAATGCTCTTCAGGGTTCTCGAGTAGTCCCCCACTGATTTCTGCGTACATGCGTGCAACGCGCGCCGGAGTATCGAGGAGGCCATCTCGGTCGGGATCCTCGCCAATGGCCTCGAGTATCTGTCGAACTGCGTTCTCGATCTTTTCGTGATCGACGGTGTTCGGTCGGGGGCCGTCCGGCTCTTCACTCATGGTGTCTCCGTTCCTTCGACTCTCATTTGTGGGGCGGGCTGTGGCGCTCCGAGACTATGAGGCGACTGGACCCCACCTGGCGAATCGGTCACGTGGCCGTCGACCCGGGACAGAATTGCTTCGAGCTCGGGCCCATCGAGAGTCTCATACTCGATCAACGTCTCAGCAAGTTGATCCAGGACCCCCCGATGCAGCGTCAGGACCCTGCGTGCCTCGTCGTGGGCGCCCTCGACAAGCTCGTGGACCTCCGCGTCGATCTGCGCGGCAACGGAGTTCGAATAGTCTGCTTCGTGGCCCTGATCCTTGCCGAGGAACACCTCGCCAGACTTGCGGCCAAGACGTTGCGGACCGAGAGAATCGCTCATTCCGTACTCGGTCACCATCGCTCGCGCGATCGACGCGACACGATCGATGTCGTCGCTTGCGCCGGTCGTTGCTTCGCCAAAGATGATCTCCTCGGCAGTGCGGCCCCCCAACAACATGGCCATCGAGTCGAGGAGTTCGCTGCGAGTCTGGAGGTACTTGTCTTCCTCGGGGATGGCAAGCGTCCAACCGAGAGCCCGCCCACGGGCGACGATCGAAATCTTGTGGATGGGGTCGGTGGTTGGAAGGGCATGACCGACGAGCGCGTGACCTGCCTCGTGGTAGGCAATGACCGACTTTTCCTTGTCGGACATTGCGCGGCTTCGTTCGGGCCCTGCGATGACTCGATCGATCGCAGATTCGATCTCGTCCTGGCCGATCAAGTCTTTGTCTCGACGCACAGCCAACAGTGACGCTTCGTTGAGAAGGTTCGCTATGTCGGCACCGGTGAATCCGGGGGTCCGACGCGCAATCACGTCGACGCTGACATCGGGGCCGATTGGTTTGCCCGCCGCGTGAACCTCGGCGATGGCTCGGCGTCCCTCGAGGTCGGGTCGATCGACGACGATCTGACGGTCGAATCGGCCCGGTCGAAGCAGTGCGGGATCCAAGATGTCGGGTCGGTTCGTCGCAGCGATGAGGATCACGCCGGTCGAGACGTCGAAGCCGTCCATTTCGACGAGCAGCTGGTTGAGGGTCTGCTCTCGTTCATCGTGACCGCCGCCCAGACCAGCTCCACGATGACGTCCAACGGCATCGATCTCGTCGATGAAAATGATGGCCGGCGCTTCTTCTTTTGCCTGTTCGAAGAGGTCGCGCACTCGACTTGCACCAACGCCAACAAACATTTCAACAAAGTCGGAGCCCGAGATTGTAAAGAACGGCACTCCGGCCTCACCAGCGACGGCTCGGGCGAGCAGCGTCTTGCCCGTACCGGGCGAACCGTGGAGCAGAACGCCCTTGGGGATCTTTGCGCCGAGTCGTTTGAACCGTTCGGGATCGGCGAGAAAATCGCGGATCTCCTGCAGCTCTTCGACGGCCTCGTCGGCGCCGGCTACGTCGGCGAATGTCGCGGTTGGTTGGTCTTTCGAGAGCTTCTTTGCACGAGCCCGACCAAAGCCCATGAACCCTTTGCCGCCACCGACCGAACTGAGAAAGAACCAGAAGATGCCAACCAGAATCAAGAACGGCAAGAACTGCTGGAGTAGCGACGTCAGTGCACTCGGCCGTTGACTGTTGGTATCGAGGTCGATCGCAGGCTCGGCGTTGCGTAGCTCGGTGAAGATTTCGTCGGTCGACTCGGTTGGAAATGTGACGCTGAATTCTTCGTCGTTCTCGAAGAATGTGCCGCGAACCTGATGCGAGCGATCGAAGATTGTGGCCTCGGCGATCCTGCCTTCGGCGATCGAACTTTCGAACTCGGAGAAGGTCAGTTCGGTCGGCGCAGGGTCACGAGTGACAATCGAGTAGATGATCACGGCCGCAGCCACGACCGCAGCAACGATCAACCAGGTACGTACAGAGACCTTCTTCACGATCAAATCAACCTACCGAGTTGACCGAAATTTGAAGTATTCTGGGCCAATCTGGCCCGCCAGCCTTCAAATTTCGGTTAGCTCGCTGGTCCGAGATACTCGGCGATGTACGGCAGGTTTCGAAAATCGCCCGATGCGTCGAGCCCGTAGCCAACAACAAAATCGGGTGGAAGTTCGAAGCCGACGTAGGCCAGTTCTTCGTCGACTTTTTGTCGGCCTTCGCGGACCAACAGCGCACAGACCTCGACCGATGCTGCCGCACGGTGCTCAAGGTTCCGCTTGAGATAGGCCAGCGTGAGTCCCGAATCGATGATGTCCTCAACAACAATCACGTGGCGACCTTCGAGATCTTCATCGAGGTCCTTGAGGATTCGCACGACACCGGAGGACGCCGTCTCGTTCCCGTAGGACGAAACAGCCATGAAGTCGACCTCAACTTGGAGATCGATAGCGCGTGAAAGATCGGCCAAGAACATAAACGCGCCGCGCAACACCGCCACCAGCAGCGGCTTCTTGCCGGCGTAATCGGAGGTAATTCGGGCGCCGAGTTCGTTTACTCGTTGGGCTATTTGGGCCTCGGTGACCAGAACTCGGCCGACCGAGTCCTTGGGGGCGCGGCCCGTACTCGCGTTGCCATCATCGTCGTTGGTGCTCATCGCGTGGCAGACGTTAGCCAATGACTCGTTGTTTAAGACAAGGCGGCGGATGCATCAGCCAGACGTCGACTCGTCGACGTCCATCACCGAGAGCCGCTGTCCCGAGCGCGAAACCCGATAACCACCGGTCACTTCCGCAGCGATGGACTCGCCCCGGGCAACCGCCAGGACCCGACCAGCCGAGGCCGAATCGATTGGATGTTCTTCACCGGTCTCGCGTCGCACCCAACGCTGGATAGCAAGCGCAGCCAGAACCCGAGGCGCCGCGGCGATGGCTTTGGCGTCGGTCGGGTCGAGTTGGTCGGCATGTTCGCCAAGGACTCCCGCTGCGTCGCGGGCATGGTCAGCCGAGCGGACGAGTAGTGGGATCACGTCGCGCCCCGCCACATCGCCAAGCAGCGGCAAGACCTCGGCACGGATGCGGTTGCGAACGAACCGGGCATCGCTGTTGGAAGGGTCGCTGAACGGTTCCCATCCCAACACTTTGCACACCTGCTCGGTCTCGGTGCGTCGCAGGGCCAAGATCGGCCGTCGTGGCCCGGGCGCCATTGCACCGAGCCCAACGAGACCCGCGCCACGGATCAGGTTGATCAATACGGTCTCGGCCTGATCGTCGGCGGTGTGCCCCGTGGCAGCGTGCATGCCGAGAACCTCGTAGCGCGCCGCGCGCATTCGTGCCTCGAGGTTCGCTCCGTCGGCCACGTCCACTCGTGCAGATTCAAAGCTCGCGCCGACCGCTGCGGCGTACTGTTCGACGAGGTCGGCCTCTGTTGAACTGGCGGGCCGTTGCCCGTGGTCGACGTGAACTGCAGTCACCGAGCAACCAGCGCTCACGGCCAAGGCCATGAGGGCGAGAGAATCGGCTCCTCCCGAGACACCACATCGGAGCTCGCCCGGCGCAAAAGTGCAGCGCGATACGAACGATGAAAGGTCAGCCAACGTGGACCGGTGCAGCCCGCTCAATCCATTGATCGGGGTCGCGGATCTCCGCGATCAGGGGGATCATCGTCGGCCCTTCCCACACCCGGTCGAGCAAGGCTCGGCCGCCATGATCTTCGACCGCCTCGATGAAGGACTCGCCTTGGGCGTATTGCTTCATCTTGGCTTCGAGACCGGCGAGACGTTGGATGAGCGCGACGAACTTCGATGCGTTCTGACGTCGTTGGCGAAGCACGCGACCGAACCGGTCGGCGTTCTCGACGTAGCCAATTCCGGCGCGGTCCATCGTCACGTCGCCGTGTCCTTCGAGCAGGCTCATCAGACCGCCGATCTGATCGAGCGTTTCGCGTTGGCGCTCGGAAGCAAATACTGCAGTGAGGCCGCCGTCTTCGAGCGGGTCACCGCCAGCCTTCTTCACTTCGAGTGCGCGACGCAGGCCGTCGATGAAGCGCTGAGGGTCGGGGTCGGCCTCGGACATGGTGGTGTTGACCAAGCCAAGGAAGTGTTCACGCATCCAGGGCACGCCCGTGAACTGTGCGCGGTGTGTTACCTCGTGGAGCGCCAACCACAGCCGAAAGTCGCGTTCGGGGAAGGCGAAGCGCTTTTCAAGTGCGGCAACGTTGGAGCCCACGTAGTAGACCAAATCCTGCTCTTCGGGGTTCTCGTCTTCGATGACGAGTAGATCGTATTGACCAAGGACCCGCGAGCTCATCCAGCCAAGAAGCATGCCGAGCTCGGCGCCGGCGACCTTTGGACCGACAGCCGAGAAGGGGCCATCGGTCATCTCGTCTTCCATCTTGTCGAGCATTGGACGTAGCAGACGTTGAAAGGATCGAAGGTTGGCGTCGACCCAATCGGCTCGATCCGCCACTCGGCCACGAGCGTTGCCATCGAGAGAGGCGAGGCCGGTCTCTTTCGTAACGAGTTCTTCGGCGAGCGCGGTGAACTCTTCAAAGTCGGCGTTCATCTTGGCGCGGTCTTGGGTCGAGAGTTCGACTTCGTTGCGATTGACCTTGGCCGCGATCGTTCGAGCGAGATCCCAATCGATTACGGGCGATTCGCTCATTTCAGCCTCGAACTATTGCTTCATTTGCTTGCGTTGCTTGCGGCTTGGGTACTGCTTGGAGGTCACGAAAAAGAGGTACCCGCCAATGAGCGAGGCGAGCAGACCGATCGTCGATACGACGAGAATCGGTGCGATCCAGAAGTGCCAAACAACTGCGAGCATGCCTAAAGCTTACAGCTCAGGGTTTCCGAATTGTTGGTCAAACCCGAGGGCGTTCGTGATTCGCTCACGCACATCGATCGGCATGGGGTCAAACGCTTTGCTCGCCACGGTGGTGCGGAGCTGCATTTGGAATGCCTGGGCGGTCTGGCATGGGCCACATGTGCCGAGGTGTTGGGAGATGGCATTCGATTGGTGAATGGGGAGTTCCCCATCGAGGAAGACCGACATCGATCGGTGAACATCAAGGCACGTGGCATCGGTGGTGTTGTGCGGCATTGGTGATGCAAAGGGCGTTGGGCCCGCTGGGTTAAAGCCGTCGATCTGAAGCGAGGGAGGCTCGACGGACGCAAACGGCATGGATGCTGCGAATACGTCGGATTGGCTGGGCATGCCGTCCTGTGGTTGGTTCGGACCCGGGGAATCATTCATGGTGCTACGACCTCCTCATCAGTTAAGACCACGTGATCCTCGTCAGGTGGTTCAGCGTCGACAACCGAGACGTCGGTCACTTCATTCCCATTTTCTGAATCAGGTAAGAGATTGCGCTCTTCGGCATAGCTGTGCAGTTGTTTTTCAAGGGCCTTTCGCCCTCGATGAATGCGGCTCATGACCGTCCCGATGGGGACATCGATGATCTCGGCGATCTCCTTGTAGGCAAATCCCTCGACATCGGCTAGCAGCACTGCGATTCGGAAATTCTCTGGAATTGCTTCGATTGCCTTCTTGATCGCGTCGTCGGTGACCGAGTTCAGGAAGGACTCTTCGGCGCTATCGCCAAGGGTTGCCTGCTCACCGCCGAGGCGCCGATACAAGTACATGTCTTCGACGTCGGAGATGTCGGTCTCGTCTGGTCGGCGTTGCTTTGCGCGATACCTGTTGATGTAGGAGTTGGTCAGGATGCGATACATCCAGGCCTTCAGGTTTGTGCCCGCCTCGAAGCGCTCGTAGCCGCGATAGGCCTTCAAGAAGGTCTCTTGCACGAGATCTTCAGCGTCGGCGGCGTTGCGCGTCATGCGCAGCGCGGCCCCATAGAGCTGGTCCATGAGGGGCATCGCGTCGTCAGCAAATGTCGCAGGATCGGCCATTACGCGAGCCTAACGGTTGATCTGGCAACGCGCCCAAGCACAATGGTGACATGGGTATTGCTCGCAAATACATCGAGAAGCAGGCAACTCAGCGCGTTCCCGCGCCAATTCTTGACGCGGCCGGCAAGGCACTGATCGAAGGGATCGACCGGGCGGTCGTCTCGCGATGGGACCGTGCTATCGAAGAGGCGCGTACGGTTGCACCCGGCGCTGCACCGGCCGTAAAGGCTCGCCAGATCGCTACACCAATTCGCAAACGCATGACCGCGCTCGGCGCCGCTGCTGGCGCGACCGCCGCTGCGCCAGGGATCGGAACGAGCGTTGCTGTCGGCACACTCGCCGCCGAGCTTGGAGTCGTTGCCCTGAAGACGACCGACATGGTCATGTCGATCGGCGCGGCCTACGGACACCTCAACGCAAGCCCCGAAGAGCGCCGTGCGTGGGTGCTTGCAGTTCTGGCGTTCGGCGACGATGCGGCTGAAGAGTTCGCGACCTTGGCGCGCGATCTGGGGATGAACGTCTCTAGCGGCCAGGCAATCGAAGTTGCCGGCGAGGCAATCGGGGGCGGCGCGGGCCAGATGGCAACCGTCGATGCCCTGCGGCGGATCAACACGACGCTCGTCGCGCAAGTGCTCAAGAAGTGGGGCACCCGCCGCGGCGCCGCAACGGTCGGGAAGTTGTTGCCGTTCGGAATCGGCGCAGCGGTCGGCGGAAGTGCCAACTATGTGATGATGCGCGAGTTCGCGAAGCAAGCAAGCCGCTTCTTTGATTCCTACGACCGCGACTTTGTTCTTGGGATGGCGCCCCAGGACGTAGCCTCTCGCGCCGACACGATCGACGTGACGGGCCGGCGCATCGACGATGCTTCTCCGTCTGGCGTTCAGGACTATCCCCCGCCGCCGCCTCCTGGAGCGACTCCAACACGATGAACTAACTGGTCTGGCGGGTTAAAGCTACGGGCGAGTTTGCCGAACCTATTGAAGTGATCTGGTCACGAGGTGAAGCAAGCGAAACAACAAGTCGCGCGGCATCGCGCTACGAGTTTGCTGTGCCCGCGGTTCTCGAGCTGTCAAACGGTGTGTTCCGGGCAGCCGATCAGCTGGACGTACTCCTCGTCGAACTCTCTGCTGGAGGCGCCGCCATCATCGCGCCGTCGGACCGTCGGTACAAGATCAAGAAGCGCTACCGCGTATGGGTCGATGACCAAGCGGGAATCCTGGAGCTTCGCAATGTCACTCAGCTCGATGACACTCACGTCCGCCTAGGCGTGTCGTTCCACCGACTCGACTTGGTGCTTCAAGAGCTGGTGGTCGATTCGCTGGACACCGCTCGCCAAGAAACGTCGCGCATCTCCGAAAAGTAAAGAAGTATCGAGCAAGTTGGAGTGTCCGGCGCCGCTGACCGGGGATCTCGATCGGAAGTATCGAGCGAATTACAGAGGGTCGACGAAGCGCTCGCCGTGCTCCTTGACGTACTCGGTCCAACGATGACCGTCCCAGTAGCGAAGTTCGTGGCGGCCAACCGGGTCCTCGAAGAACCCCGGGGTTCTCGCTGCGAAGCCCTGACCTCGGCCCATTTCAATGTTGTTGTCGGGCTTTTCGGCGACGACGCCGCGGTTCGGGGCGTGTGCTGGGGTTCGCTGTGGTTCAACCGAACTCACGACTCTCTTGCGGCCCGTATCGGGAATTGGACGGTTTCGAAGCTTGGCTGCTCGGGCGGCGACGCTTTCGTGTTTCGCTGCCGAAGGCTCGATATGGATTCCGTCGTCGATGACGGCCCGGTTCAGCAAGCTCGCCGAGGAGATGACCGGCGGTTGGGGCACGCCGGCAACGACCGGCTCGCCATGTGCTTGGTCGGGGGCTGAACGCGAGAGCAGCGCTGTTGGAGATCCGTTGGTTGGAGCTACGTCGGTACGCGAGCTGAAACTATGGCGGGGCGCAGAATCACTACGTGAGCTAAACACGCTTGCACTCGAGCTCGGAGCTGCATGCGCTGGTCGGTGGCCAAGGATTGGGTTGGCTGCGCGAACTGGCCGGTCTTTGGCAGAGGCGTAAGCGACGATGGCTGCGGCTGCTGCGGCAGTGAGAAGGACTGCAGCAAAAGCGAGTGCGATCCAGTCGATGAATGCGAGGTCGGAGAACATGGCGCCAAGCCTTGCCAGGAGATGACGATCACGCAATGTCGCTAGGTGTGCACGTTACGTAGCAACAGATCACACCGTGCGGTATTCAACCACCGAGCCACAACGACATCACGCGATGTGATTTCCAGACGTAATTCCACCGCGAACAGAAGGAACGCACAGTGTGAGTGCCCAGAATTTTTCTTCCCGCCTCCACAACAAATCCTGCTACATCCTCATGGTCGTGAACTTCACGCCGACAGGCGAGTAGGTAATTCGACTACTTAATGAGGGTCTCATGGACCAAGAAACTGGAACGACATCTGGCGACGGGCACTGGCCCGAGCTGTCGGCTGACCTAAACCTTGGTCAACCGGCCACACGCGGAGTCACGCTGGATACTCACCGCGCCAGCGAGGACGGTCGCATTCTGGAAGTCAGCGCGCAACTCGAATTGATGCGCACGCGACTCTCATCGTTGGAACGTCATGCATTCGACGCCCCCACAGCTGCCGGCGTCCCTGAAGATCTTTCCGAGCGGTTCACTCAGCTCGACCTCGAACTTGCCAACATGAGTTCTCAGTTCGCCGCGTTGGCCAAGCGCGTGGCCGATGCGGAGAGTACTGCCTCGACCTCGATACTCACCTCGGCAGATGGCTTCGACTCGCGCCTCACCGCAATCGAAGATTCGCGCCGTGCCCAATCAGACGAGGCAACCGAGCTAACCGGTTACCTCGAGCAGGCATTCGAACGACTCACCGAACTAGCGCAACGCATCGACGACGTCCGGGACACAGGTTCTGCAGGTCGAGCAGAGACCTTCAACTCGATTGCGAGCTACAACAGCCAGGTCGAGACCTCCATGGGTCGCCTCGACACAGCTATTGACGCGCTCAACACCCGTGTTGACGAAGCCACCGAAAAGATCGACGCCGCCAACGACGAAGTCGTGGCGCGACTCAACCACCGTGTTATCGGCATCGAGGAACGCATCGAAGCCTCCGAGGCCCGAATCGACGAGGGATTTGGTCAGGCCGACGAAATCTCGACGAGCATCCAGTTCCTTACCGCTCGCTCTGAAGCTCTCGAGCAGGCCCAGGTCAACACCTCGAACCAGATCGTCGAGAATGTCGAGAGCGCTCATGCCCGCGTCACCGACACCGAGGGACGACTTCTCAACACCGAAGGACGTCTCAACGACGCTGAGACCCGACTCCTCGCAGACCAAACCCGTATCGATGAAGTACAGGCGGCTAGCGAATCGCAGGCCAGCGTTCTTGAAGCACACTCAGAAATTCTCGATGCAACCACCGGCCTCATCACCGAACAGGCAAGCTCGGTTGCAGCCAACGAGGAGTCGCTTCGCAAGTACGCAGAGCAGCTCGCCGAGCACGATCGACTTGTTCACGAAGCCCTGGAATCGGCCGCCGCGACGAACGACGTGGCACAAAGTGCCGCCGACCGCGCCGAGACCATCGCCCACACCACCGACCTTTTGTCGCAGCGAATCGATCTTGTCGACTCGGCTAACGAGGACCTCCGCTCGAAGATCGACGACAACATCTCAACCACCAACTCTGCCGCTACGCAGATCACCACGGTCAACGAAACGCTGAACGATCTTGGCGAAGCCGTTGCCGACAACCAGACCTCGATCGAGACGACCAATAGCCGCGTAGGCGGGGTTGAACACCGTGTCGGAGACGCTGCATTGCGCATCACCGACTTGGAAACACAGCTCGACGAAGCCATCGTTCAGTCGGGCGCCGACCAGGCTGCGGCAATTTCTTCGATGGAATTGGTTCAGAACGTCACCGACGAACGAATCGATGCCGCAAACCAGCGGGTCGGCCAGATCGACAGCCGAGTCAGCAAGGCTCTCGACGGCATAGAGCAAGCCAACGAACAGATCGCCGGAACTGAAGCTCGAGTTGCTGATACCGAGACCCAACTCACCGAAGCCGAAACTCGAATCACCGGAACAGAAACACAACTCACCGAAGCCGAAGCTCGAATCACCGG
>CAZMYN010000031.1:13902-20888 GCA_964570495.1 uncultured Acidimicrobiales bacterium
CTCGAATCACCGGAACAGAAACACAACTCACCGAAGCCGAAGCTCGAATCACCGGAGCAGAAGCCCGACTCGATGAGGCAGCTAATGGCACTGGCCAATTTGATGAGGTCACCGAACGGGTCGACACGATCTCCGAGAAGATCGACACGACCTCGGGACAGGTCTACGCAGTTGCCGATCAAGTTGAAGCTGTCACCGATCAGATCGATGCAGTCACCGACCGCGTGAACGCAACCACCGAACGAGTCACGACCGTCACCGACCAGGTGAACAGTGTGACCGACCGCGTCAACAGTGTCACCGACCAGGTCAACACGGTCACCGACCAGGTCGAAACCATTGCTGACCGGACGGGCGAAATGGCCGACCAGGTCTCCGGAATCGACGCCCGCGTCGTGGCGATCGACGAACGAATCGACGAGCTCGGCCAGAACGATGACGTCGATCGTCGTATCAACGAGACGACGGGCCATCTTGAGTTCGCTCACAAGCGCATCAACGACAGCGTCAGCCAGCTCGACGAAATGGACGACCGAGTTGCTGAATTGTCCGAGCGAGTTGATGAGGGCGCTGCCTCTGAGGAGATCGAGCAGAAGATCTCCGGTGTCGACGATCGAATCGACAGCCTCGAAATCGAACTCCAGAATCGCATCTCTCAGGTGGAGCTTGCCGCCGACCCCGAGCAACATCTTGCCGCGCTAAAGGACAGCATCAGCCAGGCCGAGGAAAGCGCACGCGAGGCCGGAGAGTTCTCCGAGAACCTTCGTCAGCTTCAGACCGAACTGGTTCACACCATTCAGGCCGAGATGCTCGAGCAGAAAGAAAAGCTCGAAGTACAAGCCGCCGCTCTCGCAGAAATCGACACCGATGCCGAGTACGCATCGGCCGAACGCGTGCACAAGTTGGAAACCAAGATTGTCGAAGCGCTTCAGACCATTTCTCAGCTCACGCAATTGTCTCGCCGCAACACCGCAATCGAATCTCAGCTAACCGACACCCTCACCGCCACAAGCGAAGGGGTCGAGTACACCCAGCGCCACGTGGTCTCGCTTCGTACCGAGCTCGAGCAGGCACTCGCACGGATCGCACAGCTCGAATCTGCAGCTGGCGCGGGCGTTGCACCTGCCCAGGCGCCGGCACGTACTGCGGTACCGACAGTGGCACCACTAGCCAAGACTGCCGCACCGGAACCAGCGCCCCTTACCAAGACTGCCGAACCGGCCGCTGTCGCACCAGCGCCTGTGGCACCGGAGACACCCGTCGCAGCACCTGCTCAACCAACCGCTGTCGCACCAGCGCCTGTGGCACCGGAGACACCAGTCGCAGCACCAACGGCGACAACACCGGCAGAACCGGTCGCCCAGGGCGACGACGCAGAAGACGGCACCGACACCGATTGGTTCAACGAGTCCTACGCCCGGAAGAACGCCAGCTAAAGGGTTCTAGATCAAACGAGCGTCGTCGGCGGCCTGCAAGGCCTCACCGATGTACTGGGCATCGAGCCACGCGATTACATAGCCGCCGCTGATCTGAATCGGGGCATTCTCAAGCGACGCACCAATCAGCGCAAGCGTTCCAGCGCGACGGCGCACCTGCCGCTCGGTCTCGGATTCTTCATGGTTGTGGAGGTCTTCGGAGTCTTCGTCCTCGCGCTGCCATGCAGCCAACGCTGCGTCGGCCAACTCGCGCGACAAGCGCACCTCGACCTTCGTGCTCTGCTCGTGCAGAGCCGCGCCGATCAGCGCCAGGTCTACGCCGTCGTTCTCCCACCGGTCGTAATGGTGTTGCACCGGAACCGCACTCATTACATCGACTTTGCCACACTCGCCCAAAAGCTCCCAAACGAGCAGCGAAATGTCGTGCGACTTATGATGTGGCTCGTGGCTACATCGATAGGTGAAACACTTTTACTTCTGGCAGTTCTCGTTGGAGCCCTTGGGTTGCTGGCCTTCACGATGTGGCTTATGTATCGAATTGCCATGTTCATCGCGGTCAACCATTTCGGCCTGACCACCGAGCCAGCTTCTGATGGGTCGGGAGCTCCCAGCGAAGTAATCGGGGCAGACTAGGCCATGGCCTTCGGACAACAATCAGGACCCCCGGCGACACATCGACAGCTCGACGAGCTATTGAATCTGCTCACCGACGCCGGATTCGAGAGTTTCAAAGAAGCTCGCTATCCCATGGACTTCACACAACGTCAGGCAGGCGGGAAGTTCACGCGCGATGAAGCCGATGAGTACATTGCAAAGTTGCAGGAGCAAGGCGAGATCGAGGCCGAGAGTGCCGCTCCGGTCAAGAAGGCCACGCGACCCTCACCTGCCGAACAGGCATTGCGGAAGTTCCCGGCTGAAGATCTCGCCGCCGAGCTTCAGCGCCGCGGCTGGATCGTCGCCGAACCGTAGGGATCAGCCAGCGGCTTCGGCTTCGATGATGGCCTTGGCAGCAGCGGATTCAGAATTGAGCGCTTCTTCGATCTTGGCGAACTCGTCCTCGGTGGCGAGCCCGGGAGAGATCTCGTAGAAGCCATCACCATCGGCGTCTTCGAGCTCGAAATCGGAGTCGTAGGTGTCTGGTTCGACACGTTCATCCCACAAGTCGTCCTCGACATCCTCGCTAAAGGCCTCCTCGTCGACGTAGCTCTCGACGTCGTCGTAATAGTCGTCCTCGTAGCCGATGCTTCCAACCCAATAAGCAAGCCAGTAGAGGTAGCCGGGTGACACCGGCGTCGTAGCGAAGATGCTGCTGCCGGCTGTGTCGGCATCACGGAACGCACCGTCGTTGAGCCGGCGAAGGGAATTGACGTAGACGTCGAAGGTCGATCCGATTGGCGAGACGTACCATTCGCCATCCGTTTGGCGAGCAGCGAAGGGGACCCCAGGGAATTCCTTCGACCATTGCTCAAAGGCTCCGGAGAACCAGCTCAACGAACCGAACGATTCCTCTTCAAGGCAGTCGATGGTTTCGCTCTCGCCGTTTTCAACAAGCGTTGCTGTGGAACACTGACCCTCGGGGTCGACCTGCACGTCGAAGCTGTACGAATCGCCTCGACCCTCAGCTGTTCCGACGACCGAATTTCCGTTGATCCTCACGTCGACGGTGAACGGATCGCCACGATCGGTTCCTTCGATCACCCAACGTTGCGGTGTCAGGTTAAAGGTGAAGTCGGCGCCATCTCCGAGCAACGTTCCCGAGACCACTGTCGGGCTGTAGTCGATATCGAAGTTGAAATCAGGCGATGAGAAGTCGAAGGTCCAGCCCCGCAACACGACCTTTGCGTCGTCGCCCGAGGTGTCGGCGTCGAGCTGAAGGTTCGAGATGTTCCAGGTGACGTTCTCGGCCTCTGCCTCAGCAAGAACCTCGTCGGTCCAGACCTGGGCATCATCGAGAAACAGCGGGGCGTAGCGGTAGAGCGCTGCCATCTCTTCGGGATCGGTGCGGCCGATCATTCCAGCGATATCTAGCGAGAACATCTCCTCGATCATGTTCTCGACAGCGGCTTCCGGTGACGGAGACCCGAGTGCGGGGGGTGTCTCGGCCACGGTCGGAATTGGGGTCGACTCTGGTCGGAGGTTCTCGGCAATCGTGAACCATCCCGACACGTACCAGCGCCCGTTTCGCTCGACGAGAACCATTGGCTCGCTGCCGTTCTCCAAGCTGCTGGCGTTCGGTTCGGGTGTATCAAATTCGTCGCCGAACTCATCTCGGAACGCGTCGGTAAAGGGAAGCTCGGCCGTATCGAACCGGGAGGTGATCTCTCCGCTGGTGAAGTACACGTGGATGATGTCGGGGGCACCAGGCGCCTGTTCAATCCGATACTCGACATCGGTGAATTCGATGTCGAGACCTTCGACCTTGGCCGGGTTTGGCGAACGTTCGAAAACGCCGAGACGAATTAGTTCGGGAATGACGTCGGTAGCGACCGGTTCGATGAGCGTCCGACGTTCCGACGGTTCGACCAGCTCGGCAAGCGTGATGAAGTCTTCGTTGCTGGCCGCTTCGAGCAGCCCGTCGACCACGGCTTCGGGGGTCTCAGCTCCGCCGGTGTCGCCGAGGGCGGTGAGCGCAAAGAAGCCACCCCCTCCAAGGAGCACCAAGGAACCAATCACGGCTGCAATAAACGGAAGAGTTGAACTTCGTTTAGGCACCGCCGGAGCGAGAGCCGGTTCATGAACCACCGCATCGCCAGCCAAGACCGGCGCACCGGTGACTGGAGGGGAAACTTGGTGGGGTCGTCCCGGTATCTGTTCGTTATTCATTCCGCCGCTTGCTCCTCGATTCGCCACAATGGCCTTGCCGAGTGAATTCGGCCGATTCTGTGCGCCCCTGTAGCAATTCTCCGAGGTACGTGAATACGGCCCTCTGATAACCATTTCTGGTGCGTTCGGTGTGGATCGTGCTGACTTGCGGCGAGTTCCCATGCATTGTTGACTTGCAAGGGGGGCTTCACTGACCCGGAAAGCAACGATGAGCGGCACGACAACTCCACCGGCGGGCTGGTACAACGACCCCAACCAACCGGACATGGCACGGTATTGGGACGGCTCATCGTGGACCCACAAAACACAACCAATACCTGAATCCGTGGTTGTTTCGGCTGAACCTGCTCCTACGGCCCTGGTGCCAGCATCCATGGCTGTCGAGAAGGCACCCCCGCCGTGGGCGGCCGAGGTTGTCGAGGCAGAGGCAGCGACATTCGAGGATCCTGCGCCCTGGTGGCAAACCAAGCAACTCCTCATCCCACTCGCTCTTCTCGGTGCAGTCGTTCTTGGGTTCGTGCTCCTCCCGCTCACCGGCGACTCGACAACTGCAACGTCTGCGTCGAACGCAGATGATCAGGCGAGAGCTGTGGGTGAAGGGACGGTCGAGACCGCCCCGCCCGAGACTGCCGATGCCGAGACGCAGGATGTCGAGACGACTCAAACACTGGAAGCTGAGCCTGCCGAACCAGAGACACCACCGGACGCGGTAGACGCTGGAGAAACAGCGGCGCCCGACGACGATGCTGTCGACGCGACAACGACAACCCCAGAAGAGCTACCTGAAGCAGCGCCGGCCATTGACGACGCGGAGACCGATCCAGATACCCCCGAGACCACAACAGAACCAACAACGACGACCGCTGCTCCAACCACTACTACCGCGGCGCCCACAACCGCTGCTCCAACCACAACTGAGGCCCCAACCGCGCCACTGGTTGATGTGCCAGCGGGCATATCGGCTCCATGTCTCAATGCCGTGCAGGCCGCTGTGGATGCAGCGGGCGGTGATGAGACGCCCGAAGATCTACACGCCTCGTTCTCCGAGTGCCCCACCGAAACTGAGTGGCAACTCGCCTCGGACTTCACAGGTCTCGGAGTTCGATTGGATACCAGCGCGTGGGTGACCAACGAGTGCATCGCCGATGCCGATCTCTTTGCGCTTCCGTTGTGCGTTTCGGCCATCGACCCGAACTCAGGTCCACGTCGAATCGATTGTGGGGACGGGCGAGAAGACATCGAGTGGCCGGCCGTCGATGACAACCGGACCAACGGCGAAGTGTGCGCCGATCATTTCCAAATCGTGTGCCCGGACGGCCTCGTGCACAACATCCCAAACGAGGCGCTCCCCGAGTCCGAGGCAGCCGCCATCCTTTGTGCCTAGCTCGATAAGCGGCGCACTTCGCCATTCGCCGAGTCGTCGAAAGCGGCCCGTGCAAACCCACACCTAGCAATTTCTTCATCCGTTGTGTTCTAATGGCCTTCCGAAAAATCAAAGGATGGCGGATAGATGAGTGACTTACCACCACAGGGTTGGTACGCCGACCCCAGCAATGGCGAAGATGAGCGGTTCTGGGACGGCACATCATGGAGCGAGCAGACTCGGCCCAAGCCAAGTTTGCAGCCACCGCCACAAGCCCAAGCGGTAGTTCCTGGAGTCGCTACCTTCTCCCCACAAGATCAGACACCAACGCAAGCACCCACACAGTTTCCTGCAGCACCGGTAGCCCAAAATCGGCCAGCGATGACGAATCAAGCGCCCGACGGAGTCCTGGCGGGAACGGTAGGGCTTCCCGCGAACGTGACTGCTACAACCCCGGGGGTCAGGCTCATCTCGTATGTGGTCGACTACTTCCTCGCCCTAATAACCCTCGGCATTGGTTGGGCCATTTGGGCGGCAATGCTAGCTCCTAAGGGACAGACGCCAGGGAAGAAGTTGATGAACCATCGCGTGATATCGGTAGACACGATTCGTCCGGTTGGGTTCGCAAACATGTTCTGGATGCGAGGGTTGGTCGGTGGGTTTGTTGCGACCTTCGCCACACTTTTCACCTTGGGCATAATCCTCTTTATGCCATTTTGGGACAAGCGCAATCAGAACCTGTGGGACAAGATCTCCGGCACCTACGTAGTGAGCGACCCAACCGACGCATGGGGCCTCGAGCCCGATCTGCGTTAACCGCCGAGCGACCAAAGCCGTGCGCTGGGCTTAAGTCCTGACGAAAACAATTGAAGGCTCACCCACGTTCGTCGTGGGTGAGCCTTCGAATTGTGTAGCGACTAACTAGCTAGCGATTAGCCCTCGACTACTGGGACGACCTGCCATAGAACGTCGGCGCCTGTGCCTTCGGCGTCGGTATCGACGTTGAAGCCAGGACGATCAGCCTGGAGCAGACGCTCAAGGCCCACGTTGAACAGCTGGTAGCCGTTATCGGTCTCGATCAGTTTCCAGTACGCCGTGTTGTCGACGGGGCCAACAACATTGACGTTGAAGCCTCCATCGTCGCCATTGGCGTGCAGGTAGAGGCCGGTCGAAACCGACTTGATCAAGTAGGTGTCCTCTGCACCCTCAACCGGGAGAACGTAGAACTCGGTAGCCGTGTTCGACTGGTTCGAGCTGTACACGTTCACGTTTGGCTGAACCTCAAGGTAGCGAGGACCGAATTCGTTGTTCACGAACTCGACCACGAGAGGACCGTCGTCAGCAGGTGGAGCTGGAGCCGGAGC
>CAZMYN010000032.1:0-20867 GCA_964570495.1 uncultured Acidimicrobiales bacterium
CGCTCGGCGCGTTTTGCCCCGAGCTCTTGCCCACCGAGTAGCCACGACTCCTTTGCTTGCTGGTTGTACGCCCCCTCGGGATCGAACCGAGGACCTGCGGATTAAGAGTTCGGAGGTTCCACTAGGCTGAGTTAATGAGAGGTGACCGATGATCCCGATGGAGCTTGTCGGCGTTCGCGTCGAGCTGCCGAGCAACACACCGATCGTCTTGTTGCGTGCAACCGAAGAGACTGGCGACAACGAGGGCTTGATGTTGCCGATCTTTATTGGTGGGCCGGAGGCAACAGCGATCGCACTGGCTCAGCAGGGCGTCGAACCGCCCCGACCAATGACCCACGACCTCTTTGCTCAGACGCTCGAGGCAATGGATGTTCGGATCGAAAAGGTCGTCATTACCGAATTGCGCGAACGAACCTTTTTTGCAGAGATTCACGCTCGGTCCCCCGAAGAGGCCCGCGTAATCTCGGCTCGTCCGTCCGATGCGATCGCACTTGCGGTCCGCCTTGGGATCCCGATCTTTGCTGAAGATGTGCTGCTCGCCGAGGTTGGATACTCCGAGACGCCCGACGTCGAACCTGAGGCAGAAGAGGTCGTCGAAGACTTCCGTGACTTCCTCGACAACGTCAACCCCGACGACTTCGCCTAGAAGAGCTTCGCGCGCTCCGCGCGTAGATTCGCGCCCAGGGTCGTTGACCTAGGGTTTGCGCTCGACTTAGGATTACGTCACCGTAATTCCAACCGCGTCGTTGACGCGCCAAACGGTGAGGACGATCGAAGATGACAAACCAGCTCGACCATGCGACGGGGTTTAGTGGCAAGAGCACCGCGGAGATCGTGGGCATCACGTATCGCCAACTGGACTACTGGGCGCGCACGGACCTGATTCGTCCGTCGCTGACCGACGCCACCGGCAGTGGCTCACGCCGCAAGTACACCTACCGAAACTTGCTCGAACTCAAGGTCGTCAAGAACCTGCTCGACTCGGGCATCCGTCTCGAACAGGTCCGCGAGATCTTTGCGTACTTGAAAGATGAACTGGGAGAGGACATCGCCACGGCGAACTTGGTCGTGAACGGCTCGCAGCCAACGCTGGTTCGTAGCGGCGAGGAAATCGTCGACCTGCTCGCCAACGGCCAAGGCGTGCTCAACATCTTGCCGCTGAGCGGCGTTCTCGACGAGCTCGACGAGAAGCTGGTCGAGCTATTCCCCTCGCGCAGTTCTCAGGCGGCAAGCCCCGACATTTCGACAGCTGTTGGCCAATAGGGCTCGGCTTGTAGCCGTACTCGTTGTCACCGCCGCGCTCGGCGCAGCGTGTGGTTCAACGAGCAATTCAGCCAGCGCAGACACACCTGGGCCGTCATCGACGACCGCGGCAACGTCGCTAACAGAAGAATCCGACCCGACCACCACAACGTCGGATCCTCCGGAAACTTCTACCACCGCATCGAGCACATCGACCGCATCGACAACGTCGTCCACCACGACGACTACGACATCCACCACAACGAGCACGTCACCGACGACAACCACCACCACAACAACGACTACGACGACCATTCCGGTTCCGTCTGCGACCCTTCCGATTGTCGGTGCTGCGCCAGCTGCCTTTGAGTCACGGGTCGAGGAGATCACCCCAGCAATCGCCGAACGGATGGCAGCGTCGTGGCGCGAGGGATGTCCTGTCCCGCTGTCGCAGCTGCGCCTGATCACGCTTTCCTATTGGAACTACGACAACCGAGTCTCGACGGGGGAGTTGGTCATGCACGCAGACCACACGTCGCAAATGGAGACGGTGTTCGAAGCGTTGTACGACGCACGCTTCCCGATTCAGCGAATGGAACTTGTCGACAACTTCGCCGCCGACGACAACCTCTCGATGGCCGCGAACAATACGTCGGGGTTCAACTGTCGCGAAGTAGACGGGAGTCCGGGCGTCTGGTCAAACCATGCCTTCGGAGCTGCCGTCGACATCAACCCGCTCGTCAACCCCTACGTCACCACAAGCCGGATACTTCCCCCCGAGGGTGCAATCTTTGCTGACCGCTCGGTCGAAGTGCTCGGCGGCATCTACCCCGACGGGCCTGTCGTTGCCGCGTTCGACGCGGTTGGCTGGGGCTGGGGCGGACGCTGGCGCTCAGGCAAAGACTGGCAGCATTTCAGCGCAAGCGGTGGCTGAGCTGTCGCTCTAACTACAGAGCGCTATTGCGATGCTGGCGGATTGCATGATCGGCCAACACCAGCGCGGCCATTGCATCGACCATGGGTACAGCGCGCGGCAAGACACAAGGATCGTGACGACCCTTGGCTGCGAGCGTCGTCGCCTCATTGGCAGTCGTCACGGTTGCTTGCTCCGAGGAGATCGTGGCCGTTGGTTTAAACGCCGTGCGAAAGCGCAGCGGCTGGCCGTTACTGATACCACCTTGCACACCACCGGAGTGGTTGGTCGTGGTTACCGGCACACCGTCGGGACCGGGCTCGAACGGGTCGTTGTGGGTTCGCCCCGTCATCTCGATCGCAGCAAATCCGCTTCCGATCTCGAACCCTTTGGTCGCCGGAAGCGAAAGCATGGCTTTGCCAAGGTCGGCCTCGAGGCGGTCAAATACCGGCTCGCCGAGGCCCAGAGGGACATTGCGAACCACCGTTCGTACCGCACCACCAAGTGAGTCGCCGTCGCGGCGAGCCTGCTCGATCGCTTTGGTCATTTCTTCAGCAGCCGACGGGTCCGGGCATCGCGTAGGGTCGCCTTCGACAGCCGAGAGAGCCACCGTGGCCTCATCGACCGACGCGGTGATCGAATGGACCTGATCGACCCACGACACAATTTCGGGTCGTGGGCGGCCGTCCTTATCGGCCATGGCCTCAAGCAGTTCCATGGCTACCGCTCCCGCAGCGACCCGTCCGATGGTCTCGCGTGCGCTCGACCGCCCGCCGCCGGACACTGAACGGTTCCCGTACTTGGCGTCGTAGGTGAAGTCGGCGTGCGACGGCCGGTAGAGGTCGCGCAGGTGATCGTAGGCTCCGGACCGTGCGTCCTTGTTGCGAACGAGCATGGCGAGGGGAGCGCCGGTCGAGGCCCCATTCTCGACACCGGAGAGGATCTCGATTCGGTCGGCCTCGTCGCGTTGGGTGGTGAGGCGGCTCTGGCCTGGTCTGCGCCGGTCCAGTTCGCTTTGGATTCGATCAACGTTGATCGAGAGCCGGGACGGCAGTCCGTCGATCACGACGCCGACAGCTCCGCCGTGGCTTTCCCCAAACGTGCTGATGATGAGCGAATGACCAAACGAATTACCCACGACGCAAGGTTACGGCGAGACGGTCGCTATGGCGCTGACCCGTACGCCACATCCGAGGCAAGGCTGGCGATCTTCTGCGAGAAGCGCCTATAGCGTTGGCCTCGTGCCAAAGCGACCGGTGTACACGGGCTGGAAGGTCGTTGGTGCGAGCGCTGGGTTCTGGGCATTGCAGTCGATGTTATGGATGCAGGGCTTTGGGAACATCGCAGTCGAGCTCCGCAACAATTTCGGTTGGTCAAAGACGCTATTCTCGACCGCGTTCTCGGGTACCCGTACCGGAATCGCGATACTCGGACCGATCGTCGGAATCGGTATCCGGCGCCACGGCACAAAGTCTGTTCTTCGCGCCGGTTCGGTCTTCATATTGCTCGGGTTCCTTGCACTGTCGCAGATACAGACCCAACTTCACTTCATCCTTGCGCTCTCGGTCGCTGCTTTTGGCATGGCGTTCGCCGGCTTCATCACGATCACGTCAGCGCTCGTGCAGTGGTTCGAACGCAAGCGAGCGCAGGCTCTGTCGTTCCAGACGATGGGCTTTGCCATCGGCGGCTTTGCCGGGCCGCTACTCGTCGTGGCCTTCAACGTGTTTGGATGGCGCTGGTCACTTGCTGGTTCAGGAGTGGTGCTCTCCCTCGGCGGTTGGTTCGCAGCGGGCACGATCGGCATTGATCGGGCGTCAACGAACGAGCCAATGGACGGTATTGAACGGGGAGGTGACGACGGCGAGCGAGCAGCAGGGGTCAGCGATGTTCATTTCAGTGTCGGCGCGGCGGTTCGCACGCGCGCCTTTTGGATGGTGTCGCTGGGTCATGGCGCTGCGCTGTTGGTCGTGACTGCGGTCATTGCCCACGTTGCGCTCTATCTCACCGAAGACCGCGGATTCAGTCCGCAACGGGCGGCACTGATCGCAGGGATCATCCCGGTCTTTCAGTTCTTTGGAACTGGGCTTGGCGGCTATCTCGGAGATCGGATGAACAAGCGCGTCATCGTCGTCATCGCCATGTGCTTCCATGGCGTTGGTCTGCTGGTCATGACATGGATTGAGAGTCCACTAACGATCGGGCTGTTCGTCGTCATGCACGGCCTGGCGTGGGGCGCACGTGGGCCACTCATGCAGGCAATCCGTGCCGACTACTTCGGGTCTACGAACTTTGCCGAGATCATGGGTTGGTCGGCAATCGTGGTGCTGAGCGGCACCGTCGTTGGGCCGTTGATCGCGGGTGTTTTGGCCGACGCGACCGGCAACTACCGATTGGGTTTCACGATTATTGCTCTGCTGACGCTGGCCGGAAACGGATTCTGGGCTCTCGCGTCGCCACCCAATAACAGCTAGCTCGATGGTTACGAGCTGACCCATAAGGATCTCGGCCGGAATGCCGAGAAAGTTACTGCGAACGTTCAGCAGCCAGGGCGCTCATCGCGGCGCTACGCATGTCGTTGGTTACAACGGGTGCGGCGCGGTTCGGGTCTGCTGGTTGTGAAGTCGGCTGCTGTTGTGGTGGCTGACCCGGCGCTGGTGCAGGCGCCGCTGCGGGGGCAGCGGGTGCAACGGTGCGGGTAGACAGCGTTTCGAGAATGTGTGAGAGCAACTGCACGAGCGTGTCGAGGGCGCCATCGGAATCCCGAGCGTCGGTGCGCACGATCGGAACCGAGGGTCCCAGGTCGAGCGCCTCGCGAATGTCATCGATCGAGTGCTGAGGGGCACCGTCGAATTGGTTGAGCCCAATAACGAACGGGACGCCTCGTTGTTCGAAGAAGTCAATGGAGTTGAAGCACTCGTCGAGACGACGAGAGTCGACGAGAATCAACGCGCCAAGCGCACCGGCGGTGATGTCGTTCCACATGAAGCCGAAGCGATCCTGACCAGGCGTTCCAAAGACGTAGAGCACAAGGCCCTGGTCAACGGTGATCTTTCCGAAGTCCATTGCAACGGTCGTGCTGGTCTTTTGTTTGACCATGGTCGCGTCGTCGAACTCGGTCGCCGCGCTGGTCATCTTTGCTTCTGTACGAAGCGGCGCAATCTCTGAGACGGCGCTTACGAATGTGGTCTTGCCCACGCCAAAGCCGCCGGATACGACGACCTTTGCAGATACTGGGCGACTGCTAGCGGTTCCGGATGCCATCGAGCAACCTCCTGACGATCGCAACATCGTCTGATCGAGTAGTTTCCAAGACTTCGAGAGTTCCGTCTCCCCAAAGGTCAGCGACGAGAACCCGGGCGACACCCAATGGCATCGCGCACTTGGCCGAGATTTCGGCGATTGAGTTCGGGGTTTTGCACAGATCAAAGATTGCGGCGAGATTGTCGTCGACGGGCTTTTCGGCGCCGGCACTTACCGCGACCATTGCTTCGACAGCGAGTTCGCCAGCGTCACTGCGCGTGCGGCCCCCGGTGAGCAAATAGGAGCGTACGAACGAACCGCCTTCTTCGGCCGCCAAATCTTCGTTCTGTATCATGGTCTATCCCCAGGCAGACAAAGTCTTTAGACGGTAAGGACGTTCTTGAGTTCGCTGATGAGCTCAGGAGACAGAGCTGCTCCAGCACGTTCAGCGAGCAGGGTCATCTCGTATGCAACCTGAGCAATATCGGCACCGCTCTGGCACAGCACAGCCAGTGATGCACCGTGGCCCATCGACATGACGAACAGGTTGCCCATGCTCATTTCGACGACTACCTGGTCGACTACGCCACAGCCCAAGCACACCGCAGCGCCGTTGGTGAGCGAGGTCAAGCCCGCTGCGATGGCAGCGAACTGATCGACGCCGGTGGTGTCGATGCCTGCCGATGACGCCAAGAGGAGTCCGTCGGCCGAGACTGCGACAGCTTCGCGTACACCGGCGGTGTCTTGGGCAAAGCGAGACAGCAGCCAGGCAAAGTTCTGTGCTTCGGACGATACGGTCATGGTTCGCTTCCTTGGCTTGGGTAGTGGTTACTTGGGTTCTTCTGACTGTGGTTCACGCAGTGGATCTGGGTTGGGTGAACTCGGTACTACTTCGGCTATCGGCACGGGAGGTGGCATAAATGAGTCATTTTCGCCCGACGTTACGGTTGGCGCTGGCATAGCTGCCTGCGGCTGAACTGGTTGCGGAGCCGTCGGTTCGACCGATTGGGGTGCACTTGGTGCCTGTGCCACTGGGTTTGTTTCAGCCTGACCGCTCTCTCGACCGCGCGCAACAGCAGCTCGAATACTGCGCAGAGAGTCACTCACCGCAGATGCATCACGCTTTGGGGCCGTAGTGTCCTGAATTGCGGCAACGGGTGCTGCTGGCGGTGGCGTTGCTGGTGCAGTGCCACGGCTACGCTTGGGGAAGCCTGCGGAGGTTGTTTCACTGTCTGAAGCATCACCGGTGGGAGCGCTCGGCAACGGAGTCTCGGCTGCCGGAGCAGGTTCGGTACTCGCAGGCTCCATCACCGCGGGCTTGGATGGCGTCATCTTCTGGGGTTCGGTTGGCACCCCACCGGAACCGCCTCGGCTTCGCTTCGGGAAACCGGCGCTCGTCGTATCCGAGGCGTCCTTTGCGCGCACGGCCGGTGCGGGCAGCGGCGTATGAGGCTGGGCCCCCTCGACGGCCGCTGGTGCAGCGGCGGCGGCTTGGGCTGAGCCGGTCTCGCCTGGCGCTGGGACAGCTGTGGAGTCCTTGGAGTCGAGGTCGAGCGGAGCTGCGGCTTGTTCGGTAAGCAGTGACGCCGGAAGATCGACAAATGCAATCGTGCCGTTCCTGTCACCAGAGCCCGTTGGGTCGGCGCTGGCCAAACGGACCGTGACACCCATTTCTTGTGCGAGACGACCGACCACGAACAGACCGAGATACGCCGACGGTGCGTCAGCGAAATCGACCGGGTTCTCTAGGCGGGCGTTCACCTGGGCGAGGGCCTGGGCATCCATGCCAATGCCCTGATCGACAATCGCCAGGCGGTAGTGGGTGGAGGTGCGTTGACCAAGAACCTCGATTGGAGACTTCGGCGACGAGAACGAGCCAGCGTTCTCGAGCAGCTCGGCAACCAGGTGTGAAAGGTCGGTTGCAAGACCACCCGAGACGGTCGCAGCATCGATCTCACCGAGTCGTACTCGTGGGTAGTCCGCAATCTCCGAGGCAGCGGCGCGAATCACGTCACGCACAGCGATTGGCCTGCCCCAGCGGCGAGGGGTCTGCTCGCCAGCCAGAACGAGCAAGTTCTCTGCGTTACGGCGCATACGAGTTGCGAGGTGGTCAAGCTTGAAGAGGTTCTCGAGCTGATCAGCGTCGCGCTCCTGTTGCTCCAGCTCGGTGATGAACTCGAGCTGACGATTCAGAAGGTTCTGGTTTCGACGGCCGAGACTAACGAACGTGCGAGCAACGTTTTGGCGACGCAAGCGTGCCTGACCAGCAGCAAGTTCGACCGCTGCGTCTTGCATGGTGTTCATGGAGTTCGCCAGAGTGGCCAACTCGTCCTTGGTCTCCACCTTGAATTCGGGGAGTTCGGGAAGGGTCTCGGATTTCCGGGCCGCTTCAACAACATTTGGGATGCCCTCGCCTGCGACGTTCTCGGCCTGGGTAGAAAGCGAGCGGATCGGCTCGGTAATTTGCTCGGCGATCGAACGAATGGAGAGGAACGCAACAATCGATGCAGCGATCAGAAAGAGGATCAGGCCGAGCAATACGATCTGTCGCAAACGGCTTACGTCGTCGGAGACCTCGCGGATCTCCACGAGTGACGCGTTCGCAACGTCGACCGGCTGACTCGTCTGCACGAGCCAATCGAAGGAGAGGCCCCGTGTGTTGTTCATCCTGTCTCCCACAGCCGACGCCGAAGAAACTCGGACATCGTCCTCAAGGACACCTTCGGCGAGTAGGTCTGGGTTGAATCCGGAGTCATTGGCCGACGCCATCACGTCCTGGCTGAACGTGAATTCTCTGGAGTGATCCGTTGCCGAATCAGCAAGGAGTACCCCTGCGGCGGTGTCGACGAGCGAGACTTCGACAGCATCGTCGGTAGCAACCTGATCGAGAAGCCATTGCACGTTGGAGAGCGCTACGCGAACACGAATCGCAGCGCCTAGACCAGAGGTCGTAATTGGGGGATCGAGCCAGATCGAGTATTCAAAGGCCGCGGGCCCATCTCCGTCATCGACGAACGAGGTGAACGACGAACCGGTCTCAATCGTTTCGCGGAACCAGGCGGCTTGTGAATAGTCGAGTGTGCCGAGCGGGTTCGTCGAACCAATCGCGAAACCCTCTTCTGAAACAAAGGTGATCTCGGCGGTTTGCGGTTGATCAGCAGCGCCGAGGTCCGTCGTCAGCTGGGTACGCAAGGCCGACGCCAACAACGTGGTACCGGCCGTAAGACGACCACGGAGCGTCGCTTCGAATTCGACAACGTTGCTCGGGTCGAGCCGTTCAGCAAGCGACGCGTTCGACGCATCAGCGAGCTGCGCACGCAGCTGAGCTGAATTCTCAAGGCGAGATACACGGGTGATCCATTGATCGACGTACTCGGCAGTCTCACGTGCTGCTGCCTCCGAGGAGCGAACTGCCGAAGCGCTAACTTCGCCGGTGAGTAGACCCTCGGCGGATCCCACTGCATCGGACGTCTGTTGGTTGAGAAGAAAGACGCCGCCAACGGTCAAAAGGGTAAGTAGCAACAGGGGCAAAAGAGCCACAGGTAGAACGCGAGACAGAATCTTCTTACGAATCGAAGTTGCCCGCGCTTGCTTTGGCTTGGCGTCGGATGCGCTCTTTCCCTTGCCTTTTGGTCCCATCAATCGTCCGTTCCTAGAAAACCACTTGTCATGTGTACGTCGGACGACTTGCCCAAGCGCCTATAGGACTTTTGACTGTTGTTGACCGCTCAGCAGCGGCTATTTCAGGTCATTCGAGTACCCAGGGAGCTTCTCACTCTTTGAGGTGAAAAGTCTCGCGGGGGTTGACGCTTAGAGGTTGAGCAATGCCTGCTCGACGACCTCGGTGAGTGCGGGGTGGATGTAGAGCTGGCCACGCGCCATCTCGTCAACGGTCTGTCCGAAGGTCATTCCCTGGATCAACTGCTGAATGAGGGTGCTCGCCTGCGGCCCGATGATGTGAGCGCCGAGGAGCATTCGGGTGTCGGCGTCGGCGATGAGCTTGCAGAAGCTCGTCGTATCTTCCATTGCCCAGCCGTACGCCGCGCTCGCGTAGGAATGCACGGTCGTCACGATCGTGTGGCCAGCGGCGACCGCCTCGGGTTCGGTGAGTCCGACAGCGGCGACTTGCGGGTGGCCAAAGATCGCGTGTGGGGTAAGCGTGCGATCGATGACCTTGAGGTCATCGGGGTGCATCAGGTTGTGCGAAACCACACGGGCATCTGCGTTCGCGGTGTGCTTTAACTGCGCTGGATTGGTGATGTCGCCCAACGCCCACACGTCGGGGTTTGCGGTGCGCAAATTCTCGTCGGCACGGACGTAGCCGCTGTCGTCGAGTTCGACTCCGGTTGCGGTCACGTTGAGTTCGTCGCCGTTGGGCCTGCGTCCAATGGCCACGAGAAGCGCATCGCCCTCGATCGTCACGGGAGCACCGTTTTCGTGGGCAGAAATCGTGATTGTCCCGTCGCTTGCCTGGGTGATCTCGTCGAGGGTGGTGTTGAGCCGCACATCGAAGCGCTCCGCGTACTGTTCGGTAAAGCGCTGGGAGACGTCGGGGTCCTCTCGGCGGATCATTGCGTTGCTGCGGTTGATGATCGTCACCTGCGAGCCGAGCGAACCAAAGACGTTTCCGAGTTCGGCACCGATGTAGCCGCCGCCGAGGACGATGAGCCGCTCGGGAAGAGCGTCGATTCGCATGATCGTGTCGGAGGTGAAGTAGTCGACACCCGAATCGGTGACGATGTCGGGGATGGCGACGCGTGCGCCAGCTGCGAGAACTACTCGATCGGCAGTGATCGTCTCGGTGCCGCCGGCGTTCATTGCGATTTCGAGGGTCTTGTCGCCGGTGAATTTGCCAGCGCCCTTGAATACGGTGATGTGCGGCTGCTCGTCGTTGGTGCGCCACTCTTCACCGCCGGCCGCGATTGGATCGATCCGGCCAAACACCCGATCACGAATTGCGGGCCAGTCGGCGCCCTCGAACATGGTGTTCACCCCGAGGCTTGGGCCCTTGTGGCCCGCGAGGTAGGCAATCTCCGAGGCGTACACGAACATTTTCGAGGGGATGCAACCAACGTTGAGACACGTGCCGCCGAAAACTCCCTTCTCAACAATGGCCACCGAGAGGTTCTCGTAGTCGTCGGTCAAGATCGAGTTGCCCGATCCAGTACCGATGATCATCAAATCAAAGTGCGTCACAGTTTTCTCCGTGGGTTTGTTGTTCTAAGCCGAGTGAGTTCGTAGTCGTCGAATCAACACCGATGTGTCGCTTTCAGATTCCCCGGACTCCATGAGTTCGGCGTAGTAGGACGCCACAGTAGACGCGACCGGGGTATCGACGCCCAGGCGTTTGGCTTCGGCGAGGGCGATTCCGAGGTCTTTGACCATCCATTTGACGGCAAAGCCAAAGTCGAACTGGTCGTCGACCATCGTCTTGGCGCGGTTCGACATTTGCCACGAGCCCGCGGCACCGTCGCAGATCGTGTCGAGCACCTTCGTCATGTCGAGGCCTGCCTCGACGCCGAGCGAGAGGGCCTCGGCGAGTCCCTCGAGAAGGCCAGCGATAGCGATTTGGTTGACCATCTTGGTCGTTTGCCCTGCACCGGTGTCGCCGATGAGGGTCCGGGTCTTCGAATAGAGCTCCATGATTGGTGCCGCGCGGTCGAACGTTTCTTGGGTGCCGCCGCACATGATGGTGAGAACACCGTTCTGCGCTCCCGCCTCGCCGCCCGACACGGGGGCATCGAGCGCGCCGATGTTCTTCCGTGCAGCAGCGTCGGCGAGCTCGCGTGCGAGCGAGGCCGACGCGGTGGTGTGGTCGACGAGTACCGCGCCCTCCGGCAATCCAGCGAGCGCGCCGTCGTCGCCGAGCACTACAGCGCGGACGCTCTCGTCGTTACCGACGATCGTCATTGCAAAGTCGGCGCCACTGCACGCCTCGGCCGGCGATGCCGCGAGCGCTGCATCCGGGAACTCTGCAACGAAGCGTTCGGCCACCGCTGTCGTGCGGTTGTACACGCCGACCGAATGTCCTGCACTGACGAGATGGCCCGCCATGGGGTAACCCATTGCACCGAGGCCGATGAATCCGATTTTTGCCATCCGCCAAACCTACAGCCCGAGAATCTCCGGGATGGCTTCCCAGCCACCATCTTCGTTCGGAGCAATAATCTCGTCTGCCAACTCTCGAATTTCAGGAGCAGCATTGGACGGAACGATCGCTATGCGCGCTGCACTCAGCATCTCGATGTCGTTGTTTCCGTCGCCAACGACAGCGAGGCGATCGAGGCTCGTGCCACTTCGCTCGCACCAGGCAGTGATACCGGTTTGTTTGTCGATGGCGGGACCTTGAACCATGATCCCGTGGCCCCCCTCATAGAGCGATCGACCAATGACCGCAGTCGCGATCTTCAAGCTGTTGATCTCGTCGGCAATTGGTTGGAGCAAGTCGTAGTCGAAGCCGAACGCGCCAAAGCCAATGACGGTGGAAGCAGCGAGGTGTTCGTCGAACGAATCGACCAACCGGTAGCCAACAGTGTTTGCCAAATAGGCCGAGCTGGCATCGCTGTCGGGCCCGTAGATCATGTCGGTCTCCGGGTCGTCGACATAGGCCACCGGCTCGACACCTGCGCCGCGAAAGACCCGAAGGACGTGTTCGGCGATCGCGGTCTCGATGTCCTGGACGAGGAAAGATTCGCCGTCGAGCCGCTCACGGACGACGGCCCCGTTCATCAGGATTCCCGGACGTGGCGCGTACCCGGCAGGACGTAGGCCGTTGAGTGCACTTTGGGCGCGGCGGCCGGTAGCGATCACGAAGGTAATTCCGGCTTCGTCGAGCGAGTCGACAACCCGGTGGCTCTCTTCATGAACGCCCATCGAGGGCGACCAAAACGTCCCGTCGAGGTCGGTAATGAGTGCGTCGACGAGCCGTGGGGGATGGGCCGTGGGGGGCTCGGTCATGGGTTGAGCGTATCTAGCGCTCCGAAGATGTTAAGGGTCCGCCACTCAGCGTTGCGTTGCGACTACCAATAGGACATGGATCTTTCTCTTGTCATCATGGCTGCCGGCCTCGGCAGCCGATTCGGTGGTACCAAACAGCTCGTCGAAGTTGGCCCAAATGGTGAGGCATTCCTCGATTTCGCCATCAAGGACGGTCGAGCCGCTGGGTGCGACCGAGTGGTGCTCATCATTCGAACCGACATCGAAGAGGACGTAAAGGCCCATCTCGTGCGCCAATACGGCTCGCTCGACGGGTTTGTCATGGTTCGCCAAGACGACTTTGGGCCCCAGCGCGAAAAGCCTTGGGGTACAGCCCACGCGGTCCTTTCGGCAGCGGCGGTTGTCCCCGGATCATTCATTGTCGTAAACGCAGATGACTACTACGGTCCGTCGTCGTTCCAGTTGGCGGCCGATGCTCTTGTCGAGGACGACGAATCCACCGCTTCGCTCGTGGCCTTCCAGCTCTCGAAGACCTTGCCCCGCGAAGGAGCAGTGTCGCGCGGCGTGTGCGCAGTGGACGACGGGTTGTTGCAATCGATCACCGAGACGCACGGCATTGCTCGAGGCGACGACGGACAGATTCGCTCTGAGGATCCACCGGGCGATCTCGCCGACGACACGATGGTGTCGATGAACATGTTCTCGTTTCCTCAGTCGCTGTTCGCGCACCTGCAGTCGCAGTGGGAAGCCTTCTATGACGAGTTCAGCAACGAACCCAAGACCGAGTACCTGTTGCCCGACGTTGTAGACCGCCTTCGTGAGTCAGGCGACCTTCGAGTTGTCGTGCCGGTCTCGAACGAAGAGTGGATCGGTGTCACGAACCCGAACGACCTCGATCCCGCTCGCGAGAAGCTCGCGCACCGCTAGCAAGAACTAGCTGTCTTGGCCGCCCTGCTTGCGGTCCAGGCGATCAGCGCCTGAATCAACTCCCGGAAGCTGAGGTTCGATCGCGCCCAAACGCTCGGCGGCGAGGGCCATCACCATTTCTTCGAGCTCGGCCCAGTTGTGAGCTCGCGGCCCGTCGAGGTGCAAGTTGTAGGGCTGGTCGAAGACGATTGCGTTGAAACCTGCGGCTCGGAGCGCTTCGATGTTGTGGGGGCCGTCATCGATGTAGGCGTCGGCTCCAACGTCGGGCTTCTTGCCGAGGAAGCAGATGTCTCGGTAGGGGATTCGGTGCTGGTCGAGCCATTCGACGGTGTCGGCCACCGCTGACGCGTGAGTCCAGTTGGTGTAGAGCCGGTGAGTGATGACCCGAATGTGAATGCCTGCGTCGGAGAGCCGCCACAGGGCATCGGTCACGCCTTCGATGGGTGGCATCGTGGCGAACAGCCGGTGTTCAGATACCGCAAGGCCATGGAGGCGTTCGAAGCCGCCAGCCCGTTCGAGGTTCCATTCGCGAAAGTCCCACGAGCGCTCCAGAGGGAGCTCGTCTTCAGACACGCCCAGCTCTCCGGCCACAATCGTGCGAAAGGCGGGCGTATAGTCACCGCAGACACCGTCGAGATCGACTCCGAATACAAATGGCTCCATCGAAGGTGAACGGTAGTCGGCTCACCTGACATCATTGGTGAACGTATGGCAAAACCCACAAGCTCGACGTCAACTCCCGCAGGCGAACCTCTCGGTGTGTTCGCCGACGTTCGAGCAAAAATCAAGGAACACCGACTGCCGATCTTTGCTGCCGGGGTGGCGTTCTTCGCGTTCATTGCGCTGATACCCGCGCTTGCTGCGGCGGTCAGCATCACGAGCCTCGTCGCCGACCCCGAGGTGCTCAGCGACGAGGTCGAAGCAGCGTTGGCCACCTCGCCCGAAGAGACCCGGACGTTCCTCGTCAGTCAGATCACGAGCCTCTCAGAAGGGAACTCCGCCGGAGTGGGCATCGCCGCAGCGGTCAGCATCGCTGCGTCGATCTTCTCGGCATCGGGTGCAGTCGGCCAGCTGATGGAGACCCTCAACGTCGTGTTCGACCGACGCGAGTCCCGCAACTTCGTCGTGAAGCGCCTGCTCGCGATTGGTCTGATGCTCACCGCGATCGTCATGGTCGCTGCGATGGTCTTTACGATGTCGGTGGTTCCCGCACAGCTCAACAACTGGATCGACAGCGGCGCCGTCCGCTGGGTGATTTCGATTGGCCGATTCTTCGCGCTGGGGTTCTTCATGGTTGCGGCGCTGTCGTTTCTGTATCGGGTCGGCCCAGCTCCCGATGCTGCTCGTCGAGCAGAGCTACTCCCGGGCGGTCGGGCGCCACTGGTTACCGTCGGCGCTGCGGTCGGGACCGCGTTGATTGTGCTTTTGTCGTGGGGCTTTGGTGTCTTTGTCAACAACTTCGGCAGCTACGGCGAGACCTACGGGACCTTGGCCGCGATCATCGTCGTGATGTTGTGGCTCCAGCTCATGGCGCTAGCGATACTCATCGGCGCCGAGGTTGACGCAGCACGAGCGCGGCGCCGCGTGTACGACGCCCGGACAAACGCTGGGCTCAGCGCGTTGCCGCCCGTTCTGGAGCCTGTTGAGTCGGAGTTTTAATCGACGATGCCGAAGGTGAGGCCGGCGTGGTCGACCAGGCACTGCTCGAGGGTTTGACCAAAGGCCGTTGCCGGCGTCCACGAGCCGCCGGGTGTATCTGCGGGATCGGCATCGAGGAGCGCGAGGGCAGCTTCGGTGATCATCTTGGCGGTCGATCCATAGCCCGGGTCGCGGTCGCCGGTCACCTTCGTGGTGAGCGTGGTTCCCGACGCGGTCGTCCCGAAGAAGCGGAGGTCGAAGAAGCCGTTGTGCTGGGCTTCGGGGGAGGGGCCTTCGCCAGGTTTGGGTAGTACTTTCTCGCCGAGCACCTTGCGCAGCGGGCCAACACTGCTCGCAGCTGCGAAGGCTCCGAGGCCGCCGGTCATTGCGCCTGCCTTCACTGCTCCGAGCGGGCCGTCGCCGGTGAGAACCGCTTCGTCGTACATGAAATCTTCGCCCCACGGGCGGCCGAGCAGAGCGTGGCTTCGCTGAACGATCCCGGTGTTGATCGCCGCCATGACGAAGGGGGCAATCCAACGCCCCGATGCCTCGTCCTTCATGGGGGTAGAGACGTTGTTTTGCCGCACGCCGGTACGCATGCCCTCGGGTGCGAGTGCGTAGGGGTTGGCCAGAACTCGACGAATCTCGGGTTGGGTCTTGGCTTGTTCGATCATGTTGAGCGCCGAGGCAATGGTGCCGCCGCTCGCGCCGCCCTTCATGGCTTTGACGCGCATCGAAATGGTGTTGCAATTCTCGCCCAGGAGTTCGGTCGCCATCCGTTGGGTGTAGGCAACTCCGAGATCCGAAGGAATCGAGTCGAAGCCACACGCGTGGACGATCCGAGCTCCGGTTCGTGTGGCGGCATCGTGGTGCTCATCGATCATGGCCTGCATCCAGTGAGCTTCACCGGCGAGGTCGCAATAGTCGGTTCCGGTCTTCACGCAGGCCGCGACCAACTCTGAGCCGTACAGGGCATAGGGGCCAACGGTTGTCAGTACGACGCGTGCCGACGCTGCCATCTTTTCGAGCGCGTATGGATCGTGGGCATCGGCCACGAAGTGGTCGACACCCAAGTCGAGGTCGTCGGCGAGGTCGTCTAGCTTGCCGGCATTGCGGCCCGCGATTGCCCACGTCACGTCAAGGTCGGCGAGGCGCTCACGCAAATGTTCGGCGATAATCTTGCCGACAAAACTGGTCGCCCCGTACACGATCAGGTCGTAGGGGCGGTCTTTCGAGGAAGTCACTCCATGAGTCTAGGGCAGCCCGATAATGTCTCCCTATGGCCAATGAGATCCTCGACGTCGATCTGCTCGCGTTCGAATCGGGCGACGCGTCGGCACGCGCAGCCGTCGTTGACGGCGTCATGGCCAGTTTGGCGACCGGGTTTGTGTTCACGGCCCACGATCTCTCCGAAGGGCTTCTCGACGACGCCTACGGCAAGCTCGGCGAATTCTTTTCGTCTAGCGACGACGAAAAGGCCACGTACGAGGTGCCGGGGAGCTTTGGGCAAACCGGATACACCGGGCTGCTCGTCGAGACGGCTGCGTCATCGGAGGTTGCCGACTGGAAAGAGATGCTGAATTGGGGAGCTCCAATTCCCGAGAAGCATCCGTTGAAGGCCGCCTTTCCCTTTCGCTACAACCCGCCGGTACTTCCTGAGGCGACCGTTCCGGGAATCGAAGCGGTCTTGCTCGATTTCCATTCAAAGATCTTTGAGATCCAGCGTCGCTTCCTGCGCATTATTGCGGTCGGGTTGGGATGTGCTGAATCCTTCTTCGACGAGATGTTGAGAGATGGCCCAACGTTGACTCGCGCCATTCGCTACCCACCAATGCCCGACGCTCCGAGTGGTCAACACGTGTGGGCCGCAGCTCACGACGACATCAACTTGATCACCGCGTTGCCGCGGGCGACGGCGAAGGGCCTGCAAGTGCAGACCGACAGCGGCTGGGTGGACGCCGTGCCGCCCGACGGTCACATGGTGATCAACACCGGCATGATGCTCGAGCGGTTGACCAACGGAGTGTTGCCCCCGGGAACCCATCGGGTTGTTGGTGATCCGAGCGAGCCGGGCGAACGCCTGAGCGTGGTCCAGTTCGCTCACCCAACGCCGTGGACCATTCTGACGCCGATCCCGACCTTGGTGACCGAGGAGAACCCGCTCGCCTACAGCACGTTGAGCGCGTCGAGTGCGCTTCAGCAGGTGCTCTGGGACATCAACCTGCTCGGGTGAGCTAGTTGAGCCAGGGTTGGCTCGGGTAGGCGGCAAGAAAGTCGTCGAGGCTGCCCAAGCGGGAGAAGATCTGGGCCCAGAGATTCTGGTAGTCGGTGTTCCAGAGGTCGGTGGGGTCGCAATCGGCGATAATCCATGCGCCTTGGCGCAGCTCGTTTTCGAGTTGGCGAGGACCCCATCCGGCGTAGCCGCTGAACACGCGTGCACGTTCGAGGGTGATCCGTGGCGTTTCGTCTTCGGTCAGGTCGAGCAAGCCAATTCCGCTGTGCATGAAGTGCATTCCGGGGGCTGCTGGGTCGAGGGGCTCGGCCAGGACCAAGGCTGTGCCTTGCTCGACAGGCCCACCAAGAAACAGGCGGTCGGGGTGTACGAGAGGACCAAATCCTGGGAGCGCATCGCTGACCAACATGTCGCTCGGCCGGTTCAGCACGAGGCCCATCGAGCCGCTTTCGTCGTGCTCCAGCATAAAGATGACCGTTCGATCGAAGGTCTCTTCGTGCATGCTCGGCGATGCGAGCAGCAACGATCCAGTGGAGAGCATGCAGCCAGTTTGGACCGCCGCGATCAGCCCCGTCTCATTGGGAGAGGCGGACCGCAATTATTTCCGAGGTTCGAAACGACGCGACGCGCGTCGACCACGAGTCGATGACCGGTCGGTGCGACTCGACCGCGAAGAACGTGGTTAGCGGTCCCTCCTGTTGGTACGCGTCGACGCCGCTGACGTGTTCGAATCGTTCGTTGGAGAGTTCGATGGAGAATCCGGGCATTGCGCCTTCTTTCGGGTGGTGCGTTCGCGGTGTGATGAGCGAAGAAACGGGTGTTCTTGATGTTCTTAGTGTGAAGAAAGTTGCCTGTGGGGTACAAGTGGATGGAGTTGTGGATTTGGTTGATTTTCTTGGGGATTCGCCGATGGAAACAGTGGACAGGCAGTGGATTGTCGGAGAGAACTACCGGATTTGGGACTTACCGAGTCCCTTCGTCTGGTCGATTAATCACTCACGTCACGTTGCGAATAGCCCAGGAGGTATGGCGGCATGGTTGACTATTGTGAAACATCACTCGGAGCGTCACTTCGAGAGTGCCGCATGATTTCGGAGATGCCACTAAACGAAGTGGCGTCGAAGACCGGTCTTGCGCTGACCTATCTGCTCGACATCGAGAACGAGGGTTGCGGCCCGACTCAAGAGGTACTGCGACAGCTCATGGAGTTGTACGGGCCGACGATCCGCAACTTGCATGTTCCGCCGGGCGAGGAGCGCCGCGCACAGCCGACCGCTGACCGGAACGAAATCGATTGGATCCAACTCATGTTGCGTTCCGAGACAATGACCAACACCGAACTGCTCCGAGAAGTAGCGACAGCAGTGCGTACGCTGCGACGCCTAACTCCGACGGTGCCCGTGCACATGCGTCAGACCGAAGCCGACCTTTTGGTCTCGATGCTCGACCTGACCGACGAAGATCTTGCGATCACGATCATGACCGAGTTCGGACTTTCCGTCGCTCAAACCGGCGATTTCATCGACGGCGCGGTCAACCGAGCGCAACGACGTGCTGCGGGTAACGACTCTGAATTCCTGCGTCGCCTATCGGGCGTGCGCTACCCGGTCGACCTCGCCGACGTTCGTTAGTCCCCGAGGGCCACTCGTCGGGCTAACGTCTCGGCGATGAATGAAGAAAGTACTGGCGACATTGCCCTAGTCGTTGGCGCCGGTGGCCCGACAGGCGGACCATTTATTTGGTCTGCGCTCGAAGAGTTGACGGCACGAACCGGTTGGGACCCAACTTCGGCTAGCCAGGTCATTGGAACCTCCGCTGGAGCGTTCGTCGCTGCCCGCTTCGGCGAGCGCACAGCCGTCGACGCGGACGCCCTTGCTGCGCTGCGCCAGCTGGCGAACGGACACGAATTCTCTTCGTCGCTTCCGACGCGGGCGATTCGGGTCATCCGAACTGTTGGCGGTCGTCTGGTTGCACGGCTCTCGCCTCTTTCTCGCGACATTGCCGAGTACGGGGTTCCCGAAGGGCCATACCACGAAGGAGCCTCGGCGGTGACGGTGCAACGTTCGAACGCAAAGCGCGTCCACCATCGGCTGCGATCGGTCGAGGCCGAAGCAGTAGTTCGTGCATCGGCAGCCATTCCCTTTGTCAACAAGCCAATCGACGTCGAGGGGAAACTGCATGTGGATGGGGCTACCCACTCTGCAAACAACGCCGACCTGGTAGCCGGAACCCCCGATGTGGTCGTTGTCGTGTCACCGATGATTCCGGCGACCGACGGGAAGATCGTGAGCCGCGCCCACCGAGCGCAGCTGCGCGGCGAGGTGCAAGTTTTGTTGGATCGGGGGGCAGCGGTCGTACTGATTCTTCCGTCAGCGCAAGCCCACGCGACCCGGCGCGACCGTGAACGGTTCGCGCCGGAGGGCGCTGTCGCTGTTCGTCGCTTGTAAAGTCTCACCAATGGCACGCAAACTTGGAGCCCTCGAAGCGGGTGGCACGAAATTTCGCCCCGCAATCGTCGAGGCTGAAAGCTACAAAATCATCGACCAGGAGTGGATCCCAACCACGACACCTGAGGAAACCCTGGGAGCATGCGAGCGCTTCTTCGCCGGCCACGAGATCGATGCCCTCGGCATTGCCTCGTTCGGTCCGCTCATCGTCGACCGCTCCTCTCCGGACTTCGGGTCGATCGCATCGACTCCCAAGCCCCACTGGGAAGGCGCACCAATACTTGGTCAGCTCGCTGCAGCGACCGGTGTCCCCGCCGACATCCAGACCGACGTCGAAGCAGCCGCCGTTGCCGAGTGGAAGCTCGGTGCTGGTAAAGGACACTCGTCGGTGGGTTATGTGACCGTCGGTACCGGAATCGGCGCAGCACTTGCCATTGACGGAGTTCCGTTCCGTGGGCGCAATCACACTGAGCTCGGCCACATTCCTGTTCGGCGCGTCGAGGGAGACACCTTCCCGGGCCGAGATCCGTTCCACGGCGACTGCCTCGAAGGCATGGCGTCGGGTCCCGCCATTGGAGAACGTTGGGGCGCCGATGCCGAGACGCTCGGTGATCGAGACGACGTCTGGGACCTCGAGGCCAAATATCTCGCACAGCTCGTGCGGGTCTATGCGCTCGGGTTCTCGCCGGACATTATTCTGTTCGGCGGGGGAGTGGGCACACGCCCCGACATGGCCGATCGCATAGCGAAGGCCACCGAGATCGACCTTGCGGGTTATGCCGTTGGTGGTCCGCCCATCGTAAAGACCGCTGGCCTTGGAGCCGACGCCGGGCTCATCGGTGCTGCGCTTGTTGCGGAGTCGCTGCTCTAGAGGGAACCTACAGATGCATCGGCGGCGTTGAACGGGTGGCCGCTGCGAATTCGCAGCGGAATCCACGACGAGAGGATGCATTGTGAGCGAAGTAGCAACAAGCAAGGAAGTCGTACGGGCGAGGCACCCGTTTCAACTCAGACGCCGAAAGATGCGGTCAGCAGTGCTGGTCGCCTTTGCGGTTTTGGCGGCGTTGATGGCCACATCTGCAGGGTCGGCCGGTGCAATGACCGCGTGTCCAACAGATAGCGAGGTCGGCTATGTCGTCGATTCTGATGGAGACGGGTGGGGATGGGTGCTGAACAATCCGTCGAATCCTGGGCTTGGAGGATCGAGTTGCCAAGTCGTTACGAGCTCACCCCCACCAACCCCGGCGCCAGCACCGAGCCCAACAACACCAGACCCAGGGCCGTCCGGTTC